>CALVRW010000012.1 GCA_944358795.1 uncultured Bacilli bacterium
TTGGTAAGGTTCCATTACAGCGCAAATTAACTAGATATATGTTAGATTTCAGTCATATAGAAAAACTGATATTTGAAGTAATTCCAAGTATCAGTTAATTTTATTATTTTTTAAGCGATTGCCTTAATTTCTGGACAATTTAATAGAATATGCTATAATGAGGGTAGAAATAAGTAGTAGGTAGTGATGGTATGAGAATTTTACATTTTTTGAATGTTCCAATGGAAGAGATAGAAAAGGAGATTCCTCATATTGCTAGTCAAGGATTTGATGCAATACAAATTTCTTCTGTACAACCGTTTAAAAATGAAGATGATGAAGAAGTGGAATGGTATATGGTATTTCAACCACTTGCTTTTAAAATTGGAAATCGATATGGTTCTAAAGAAAACTTAATTTCTTTATGTGAAACTGCAAGTATGCACCATATTAGCATTATTGTCGATGTTATCTGTAATCATGTAGCCAATAAAAGTGATGAGGAACCTTTTATTCCTCATCCAGATGTTGATTCAACATTAACAAATAATCCTTATTTTTGGAAAGAAAGAAAACCTGTGGAAAATTGGGAAGATAGAATGCAGGTTACCAACTATTGTATGGGACTACCAGGATTAAATCCTAGTAACTATGATTTACAAGATTTAATTATTCAATTTTTACAAGAACTAATTTTATGTGGTGTTGGAGGTTTTCGATTTGATGCAGCAAAAAGTATAGCTCTTCCAACCGATCATTTTGAATATTATCCAGAATGCCATTTCTGGCCAAGAGTGATAACAGAAGGCTTAAAAGGCTATGATTTATATAATTATGGTGAAGTAATTTTCGCACCTAATGAACTAATAAAGGAATATGCGAAATATATGAATGTCCTTACAACTTGGTATGTAAAAGATATTCCAGAAACAATTACCTATGTTGAAAGTCATGATTCCTTTTTAAATAAAGATGATATGGGATGGACGAAAGATGTCAGCGAGGAAGAAATTTTAAAACGATATTTTGATCTAACGAAAGAATGGAATAACACCGTTTTCTTTCATCGTCCCAATACAAATATGTGGAAAAGTAATATTGTAAAACAAGCAAATCAACAGTTTTCCACAGAATTGTCTTCTAAAACATATACGAAAAAAAAGTAATCTGTGGATTACTTTTTTAATTTAAACGTTCACTCGCTTTGGCATTCAGTGTTAAGTCCGCTCTTCGACCTAATTGATAAGCAAAATATCCTGCTGCCCCAATCATTGCTGCATTATCTGTACAATATTGAATTGGTGGAATCGATAAATTAATGTTTTCTTCTTGACATAAAGCTTCTAATCTCTCTCTAAGCCCTTTATTAGCAGCTACTCCACCAGCTACAATCAAATTAGAAACTTGATACTCTTTTAATGCTTTCATTGTTTTTTTTGTTAAAATATCGACTACTCTATTTTGAAAAGAACATGCTAAATTGGCAACATTTATCTCATTACCACGTTGTTTTTCATTATGACTTAAGTTAATAACAGCACTCTTTAATCCACTAAAACTAAAATCATAACTATCATCATCTAATGGAATCGGTAGATGATAAGTGTCTGTTCCAGTATGTGCTAGCTTATCTACTTTAGGACCTCCTGGATATGCTAAATTCATAACTCTTGCTGCCTTATCATAACATTCTCCAACTGCATCATCTAAAGTACCACCAATATGTTCAAAAGAATAATCTTCTTTCATGTAAATCAAATCGGTATGTCCACCACTTACTACAAGAGCAATTAAAGGAAATTCCATCTGTTTTACCAAATTATTCGCATAAATATGTCCCGCAATATGATGAACAGGAATTAGTGGCTTTTGATATATATAAGCAAGTGTTTTCGCTGCTTGTACTCCAATTAGTAAAGAACCAATTAATCCAGGACCATATGTTACTGCAATCGCATCAATCTCTTCCATTGTCATAGATGCTTTTGTTAGACATTCTTCTATTACCATCGTAATATTTTCAATATGGTGACGACTTGCAACTTCTGGAACAACTCCTCCAAATGTTGCATGAATATCCATTTGTGTTAAAACAACAGTTGCGATTTCATCTTTCCCGTTTCGAATGATAGAAACACTTGTTTCATCACAACTAGATTCGATTGCTAAAATATATACTTGTTTCATTACAACACCTTCTCCATTAAGAGCCCATCTTCACTTTGATAATAATTCGCTCTTTTTGCAACTGTTTCAAACCCTTTTAATTCATATAATTTTATTGCTGCAATATTACTTTCTCTCACTTCTAATGTAATGTTTTTTACATTTACAGCATTACATTTTTCAAACATATTTTCTAAAAGTAACGTTCCTACCTTCGAACCACGATACTCTGTTTTTACAAAAATATAATTTAATTCAGCACGCTCATACAAAATAGAATAACTAATAAATCCTACCATTTCTCCGTCAACCATATATGCTAAATAATGAATAAATGGATTGTCCTCCATATTTTCTTTTGTTAACGTAACATGAAAATAGGATAACATTTCATTTAATTCAGATACATGTGCTTCATTACATTCAATTATCATAAAGAACCTGCTTCTAATTTTTCCTCTGCTTCAGTCTTTTTTAAATAAATTGGATTAATTTCATGAGGATTTTTTTGTTCATCATTTTTATGACGATTGATTATTTTTAAAATATCAACATTTGGTTCAATACTAGAAAATTTACTAACAATATCATATCCTGCAAATACAGTTGTTTTATTTTGAGGTAAACGTGCTAAAAGTTCATCATTTGTAATATATTGATCTTGTAAAAAGGCATTACCCTCTTGATCATAAATTCCTGCAAATGATGCATCTCTTCTTGCATCAATATAAGTAGCAATATAATCTCCTGAAAAAGGAGTTGTTGCCATCAATTCTAATTCGGAAATAGGAATAATTTTTTTCTTTAATGACCATGCCATTGTTTTCGCAATTGTAACACCAATTCTTACACCAGTAAAAGATCCTGGACCATTTACGATATAAATAGTATCAAGTTCTTTTGGTAAAACACTAGCTTCTTTTAATACTGAATCGATAATCGGAAAAATCCGTGTAGATAATTCATGATCATTTTCTTCATTGCGTATACTAATAATTTGATCATCAGAAGTAACTGCTACAATAATTCTAGAACTTGCTGTATCAATAAATAAATTTCTCATAATACAGCCTCACATAAATCTTCATATTGTTTTCCATATGGCTTTAATATTAGTAATCGTTTATTTTCATCAATCACTCTGAATTTAATTTCTAAGCGTTCATCTGGTAAAATATCTTTAATCATATCTGCCCATTCAATTACAACAACTCCACCTTTTGTAAAATACTCTTCAATTCCAGTTCCTTCTACATTACCGTTTAAACGATAAACATCCATATGATATAAAGGTAATTCTCCATCATATTCTTTAATAATTGTAAAAGTTGGCGAAGTAATACTTTCTGTAATTCCTAAAGCATTCGCAATTCCTTTGGTAAAAATAGTTTTCCCGCTACCAAGTTCACCATCTAAACAAATAATCATATTTGGAAACTTCTCAGATTCAAAATTTTGTGCTAATTCAATTGTTTCATAAACACTATGTGTTGTTACTTTATATTCCATTTCTATCACCATTCTCATTATAATAAATTTTCCTATTTTTTACAATCAGTATAAGTTAATATTATGATTTTATACAAAAAGAAAAACTCTCTCACAAGAATTTTCTAAATCATTATGGCGGGCAATACAGGAGTCGAACCCGTAACCTTCTGGTTCGAAGCCAGACACTCTATCCAGTTGAGCTAATTGCCCATAACAATATTATACATCAGATAAAATAAGATAACAATGAAATTTAAAAAAAGGCAAAAAAAATTGGCAACTACCTATCTTCGCATACACTATTGTCGGCGTTAAAGTGCTTAACTTCTGTGTTCGGGATGGGAACAGGTGTATCCACTTTGCTATCGTTACCAATTTATTTCTTCATTTATT
>CALVRW010000013.1 GCA_944358795.1 uncultured Bacilli bacterium
AATTCGGCTTGAACAACCTCATTATACCACGTCGCGATACCCTCGTTTTACTTAAGTATTAATCTCACTCGCATAGCGAGTGGTTTTTTGTATCACCGCAGAGGTGATACATCCTAAAGGTTAATAAGAATGTAACACGGTCAAATAATAGAGAAAAACGTTCATAATATTCCCGTCCATATAACTTACAAAATAAAGCAATTATGATTTCTTTTTTACTACGAATGATATCTTGTAATTTCATCTTATCTGTCCTCTCTAGCGTGTTATTATAACAGATTTATTGGAAATTACAAATCGATATTAATTTCAGAATTTTCTAATTTCTTATGATCAACCAATTTTTCATGAACTTTTTCTTCCATTGTATCTAAGTACAATTCTTCAATACGGTCTACACGACAACGTTCACTGATTAAAATGGCATTTAATTTTTTACTTGCTGCTTCAACGGTGTCGTTTACAATTACATAATGATATTTTGGTAATTCATTGATTTCTTGATAAGCTGTTTTAAATCGTTCATCAATCGCATAAGCAGAATCCGTATTACGGTTTGTTAATCGTTTTTTTAATACATTCATGCTTGGTGGTAACAAGAAAATAAATAACGCTTGTTGAATACGTTCTTTAATTTGCAATGCTCCTTGAATATCAATGACTAAAATAACATCTTTTCCTTCATTTAATTTTTCAGCAACTTTATCTTTTGGTGTCCCATAAAAATGATGATTAAATGTCGCATACTCTAAAAATTTTTCTTCTTGGATTCTCTTTTGAAATTCTTCTTCGGTTACAAAATAATAATCTTTTCCTTCTACTTCATTCTTTCTAGGACTGCGTGTTGTCATAGAAACAGATTTCCATAAATTAGGATTTTCTTTTAATACCGCGTCACTTACAGTATCTTTCCCTACTCCACTTGGTCCAGATAAAACAATTAATAATCCTTTTTTCTTTGTCTTAATCATATTTTCACCTCTTTTAATTTATAAGAATTATACCACAAATAGAAAAAAAGAAAAGAAGTTCTATCGATTTCTTTCCTTTTTTTTGCTCTTCATATTCTTTTATTTGATGAATTGTTTCTAATTGTTTTTCATTTGTTAAATATTTATCACATAATTCATAATTACACATTCCATCTAATTCTGGAATCAAAAAAGTACGGGCACTTTTTGAAAAAGAATTAGGTTTATAAGAACAAAGAATAAATCCATATTTTTTTACAAGGGTCAAAGAAGAAGTCAAAGATTCTTCTTTTGGTCCCAAATTATGATAAGACATAAAGTGTTTTGCCCAAGTATTATGTGGACGTTCTGATTCTATATCATTTATTTTTCTAACTCGATAATAATATCCTTCTGGATCAATAAATCCTAAATAAGCTCCATATTCTTCAAAATTATCATATGGATTAAAGTCATAAACTAGTCCATCAATTTCAACAAACTGATTCTTTTCCATTATTTCCTCTTATGGTTTTAATCTAGTTGGCCCACGGTAAATGAATGTTGCTTCACGAATATTATCGATGTTAAACATTTGCATTAAAAGTCTTGCGATTCCGATAGCAAATCCTCCATGTGGTGGACATCCATAACGGAAGAAATCAAGATAGAATTCTAAATCTTTTGGATCGATTTCTTTTTCCTTAATTTGACGTTCTAATACATCAACACGATGTTCTCTTTGGGCTCCCGTTGTAATTTCGATTCCACGATATAATAAGTCATAACTTTCCGTTAAATTATTTTCATCTACCATATGATAGAATGGTCTTGCGGCAAATGGAAATTTGGTTACAAATACAAAGTCAGAGCCATATTCTTTTTTGACATATTCGCATAATAATTTTTCTTCTGTACGTTCAAAGTCATCTTCTCGTTCTCCCACAAAATGGCATTCTTCTTTTAAAATACGTTTTGCTTCTTGGAACGTAATACGTGGGAAAGGTACTTCTAAATTACTTAATTCAACATTAAAAGTCGTTTTTATTTGTTCCCCGTATTTTTCATATACTTTTTGAAATGCATATTTTAACCATGCTTCTTCCATATCCATAACTTCATTTACAGAGTCAATCCAAGAAATTTCTACATCGGCCATATTAATTTCCGTTGCGTGATAACTTGTATGCGAATTTTCAGCGCGGAATGCAGGCCCAATTTCAAATACTTTATCAAACCCAGAAGCCATTGCCATTTGTTTATAAAATTGTGGTGATTGGCTTAGGCAAGCTTCTTCTCCAAAATAATCTAATTTAAATACTTCAGCACCGCTTTCTGCTGCTTTCGCACTAATTTTAGGAGAATGAATTTCCATAAAATCATGATTGATACAAAACTCACGCATGGCGTGTTCTAATAGTGTTTCGCATTGGAAAAATAAATGATTATCTTCACGACGTAAATCTAAAAAACGATAATCTAATCTTGTTTCGCGTAAAGCATTATCTTTCTTTTTAATATCAATTGGAAGTTCTTGTTTTGAAGTACTTGTCACTTCAATCTTACTAGGAATAATCTCCATTCCATTTAATTTTACTTTTGGTGCTTCCATTACAACTCCTGTAATTTTTACAGTACTTTCAAGTGGTAATTTACTAATTAATTCAACTAATTCACGATTTTGTTCTTCACTTTTTTCAATCGTCATTTGTACTTTTCCTGTACCATCTCTTAAAATAACAAATTGAACATATTGTAAATCACGAATATTATCTACAAAAGCTTGTAATTCAATTTCTTTTCCATAATATTGATTTAAATTTTTAATATATATTTTATTCATTTTTATTTACTCCTTCTATTTTTCATGATGACAAGTTCCATCACAGTCTTCACAATCACATTCATCATGAATAAATGTTTGATCTAAAAAATCAATAATATCAGCTAAAGCAACTTTATATTCTTCTTTCGTTTGATTTTCTTTTACTGTTAAAATATTAGATTTTACTTCATCTTCACCAATTAAAATAACATAGCGAGCATGCATTCTTTCACTTGTTTTAAAATTGCTTTTCATACTACGATTCATTGTATCAATTTCAGCTGTAAATCCGCTTAAACGTAAGGCATTTGTTAAACTAATGGCTTCTTTTTTTACTTCTTCTGATAGCGGTACAATATAAGCATCTAATACATTTTCTTCTACCGAATTAATATTTTCAAATTCTAATGCAGTTAAAAGACGCTCCATTCCCATAGCAAATCCAACACCTGGAGTACTAGGTCCTCCAATCGTTTCTACTAAGTTGTTATATCTTCCACCACCACATAATACATTTTGACTACCAAATCCTTCTACACTTGCTTCTACTTCAAATACAGTATAAGTATAATAGTCTAATCCACGTACTAAATTAGGATTTACTGTATATTCAATTTGCATTGCTTCTAGATATTCTTTTACTTTTTCAAAGTGTTGTTTACTCTCTTCATTTAAGTAATCTTGCATCTTAGGAGCATGTTTCATAATTTCTTTTTCACTATCTACTTTACAATCTAAGATACGAAGCGGATTTTTTAAGAATCGTTCTTTACAATCATTGCATAAAGAATCTAAGTGTGGTTTAAAATAATCCATTAAAGCTTCACGGTAACGTAATCTTGATTCTTGATCACCCAAGCTATTAATATTAACTTTGATTCCTTTTAAGCCAAGTAAACGGTAAAAATTAACAGGAATACTAATCACTTCTGCATCCATTAATGGATCATTTGTACCAAATACTTCTACTCCAAATTGATAGAATTCACGAAATCTACCAGATTGTGGTCGTTCATAACGATACATTGGTCCATAATACCAAGTTTTTACTGGTTGAATTACATCTCCATACATTTTATTTTCAATATAACTACGTACAACTCCTGCGGTTCCTTCTGGACGTAAGGTCATGTTACGATTTCCACGATCGATAAAATCATACGTTTCTTTTGAAACAATATCCGTTGTTTCTCCTACACCACGGTGAAATAATTCACTACTTTCAAATAATGGTGTACGAACATATTGATAGTGATAATTTTCCATAAGAGCGGCAAGTAATTTTTCTAAATATAATATTTTTCTTCCTTTTTCTCCATTTACGTCATAAGTTCCTTTTGGTTTTTGTATCATAATTTCTCCTCCATCCATGTTATGATTTCTGATAAGTCTTTTCTTGGTCGTGGTTTTGGTTCTTGATTCGGATATCCTAGTGCAAGAGAACTAACCAGTTGACCACTTGAAAAATAGCGTTGTTCTAATTCTTTTTTTATCACATACGTGTTTCCAATCCATAGACTGCCAATCTGCATTTTTGTAGCTTGTAGGCACATATTTTCCATCGCGGCACCAATTGACTGTTGATCCATATCTCTTGTATCTCCGTTGCTTGGATTGGTATAAAAAACTAAGATCAGTTTATTTGCCTCTTTGATAATCTGAGCAGTATGAATAACACTTGCATCTTCAATCTGATTTTTTGTTACTACTTCTATCATCTTATCTGCTACTTCATCTTTTTGTTTTTTTGTAAGTACTACAAAGTGCCAGGGTTGTCTATTATGTGCCGAAGGAGCAACTCGCGCACTTTCTAAAATGAAATTCACTTGTTCTTTACTAATTTCTTTATCGATAAATTTGCGAATCTTCTTCTCTTTATAATTTCTTCTAACATAAATCCTCCAATATAGAAAACCAGCCTAAGATATAAGGACGTAAATTACGTGGTACCACCTTATTTCATAGACTGGCTATCTTAATCTTTAACGCAGAGATACGGTTTACTTACCGTATGGTGTCTTTCTATTGCAGTTTTGATATGTTTTCACCAACCACATACTCTCTTTTACAAACCCTGTAATATACTCTTCCATACAAGCAATTCATTGATATAACTAGTATATCGATTTTTTCACCGTTCGTCAATAGATTATTATTTAAAATTTTGATAGAAGTCTTGCACATTTTTATTGGTTGTGATATTATATATATGCCTAATCATTTAGGCGATCATGTCACAAGCTACAAAATTACATGATGTTGACTCCATCGAAAGATGTTGTCAAAATATGCAAATCTCCTTGCATAGCTAACAGACATTCAATATGAATGTTGGAAAACACCAATTTAATAATTGGTGTTTTTTTTGTATTAAAAAAGAAGATTTATTTCCAATGTCATTAACTTAAGCAAGAAATTTATTAAAAAATTTCTTGCTTTTAATTTTATATCACATCTCAATATAAATTTTGGCACAATAAAATTATTGATTTTTTTATCAAATTTTAAATACTTATATAAATTTAAAATGTTTTTCGCTTATTAATATGATG
>CALVRW010000014.1 GCA_944358795.1 uncultured Bacilli bacterium
CTTATGAATAAAGCCTTAAAAGATAAATGATTAATGTTGAGATTAGGAGGAAAGAACGAGTATGGAATACATACTGTAATATAAATTGAACCGCCGTATACCGAACGGTACGTACGGTGGTGTGAGAAGGGCAAAGTAATTATCGTTACTTTCCTCTACTCGATTTGTATGAAAAAGAGATAACTTAAGGAAGTGATTTTAAATAGATAAGAAGTTTTAAACAAATTCATAGATGAATACATAAAAAGGAGTGAAGAAAAATGCAAAAGGATAAAAAAGGATTTACGTTAATTGAATTACTTGCAGTCATCGTAATACTAGCAGTTATCGCGTTAATCGCAACACCATTAATTATGAATGTAATTAATGATGCGAAAAAAGGAGCAGCAAGAGATGCAGGTTATAATGTAATTAAAGCAGGAGAATTAAAGGCGGCAACAGAAGGAATTGCTGGAGGTAACCCACCATTTCATTATGACGAAAGTAGTAACTTGGATATGAAGGGAACAAAACCAACTAAATTTATATTAGATATTGATAAAAATATGAAAACACAATTACGTGCATAGATTAATGGTTTTTGTGTAGTAAAAGATTATAATAAAGAAGAAGTAATCATTGATGAAAGTAAGAAAACAGAAGCAGAATGTGTTACTGGAAGAATTACTGTTAATAAAAAATATGAAAACGGGGAAGTTATTTACTTCAATCCTGGAACGAATATGAAATGTGATATTAGCGAATATAAACCGGAAAATAGTAAAAATGAAAATAAAAGTGGATGTATGAAATGGTATGCATTTAATGATAGTGAAAGTAGTAGTACTGTAAATGTGATTTTAGATCATAATACGACAGCAAAAGTAAGATGGTCTAGTACTAATAGTAACACAACTGGTGGAGATATTATAAAATCAAAATTAGTAGATGATACAAAAACATGGAATAAAAGTTTAAATCCAAGATTAATTGAAGTAACAGAGATTGCCAAGATAACAGGAAATACAAAGTTTGATGCTACAAATCCAGATAAAGATGATTATTTTTACTTTGATACTAATACTGGTTCAGCAGATTCAAATAGAGGTCCTGGAACTAGTCAATATAAATGGTTATTCGATTATACGAATGGATGTACTGATTGGGGATGTAGTGTTGCAGATAATAGTACAAATGGTTATTGGACAATTACTCCTTCTGCATCGAATGTGGGTAATGCCTGGGTTGTACTTTACCAAGGATCTTCGAGTTACTATAGTGTTGCCGATGATAGCTATGGTGTGCGCCCAGTTATCACTATTTCCAAATCGATATTACAATAAAAAAACAAAAGGAATCAAATATTAGTTTGATTCTTTTTTCAAATAGAACTTTGTATGTTATAATAAGTAAAGGGAAGTGAAAACATGGTGTACTTAGATTATTCAGCAACAACACCAGTAAATGAAGAAGTATTAGATAGTTTTTGTAAAGCAACAAAAACGTTTATTGGAAATGCCAATTCATTACATACATTAGGTGTTGAAAGTAAAAAAATGATTGATAAAGCAACCAAACAGATTGCTAGTTTGTTACAAGTAAAAGAGAATGAACTTATTTATACGAGTGGAGCAAGTGAAGCAAATAATCTTGCGATAAAAGGGATTTGTCTCAGATATCAAAATCGAGGAAAACATATTATTACAACACAGTTAGAACATTCCTCTATTTTAGAACCATTAGAGTATTTAAAACCATTAGGGTTTACCGTTGACTACGTGAAACTACAAGAAGATGGTAGGGTTGATTTAGAACACTTAAAATCTCTTATGCGTGAAGATACTATTTTAGTAACGATTGCTTCTGTTTCTAGTGAACTTGGAATCGAACAACCAATCAAAGAAATCTCAGAAATAGTACGAAAATATCCAAAATGCTTTTTTCATAGTGATATGACACAAAGTATTGGGAAAATAGAAATTCCATTATCTTATGTTGATTTAGCTAGTTTTTCAGCACATAAATTTTATGGAATAAAAGGAATTGGATGTTTAGTTAAAAAAGAGAAAATTGAATTATTGCCACTTATTCACGGTGGAGAAAGTACTTCTATTTATCGTAGTGGAACGCCAGCTTTACCTTTGATCGTAAGTTTAGCAAAAGCCCTTCGTTTATCTCTTACAAATTTGAATCGAAAAATTGAATATGTAACAGAGTTACAACAGTATTTGATTTCTGAACTACAAAAAAATCCAGAAATTACAATAAATAGTACAGATTATTCCATTCCCTATATTGTTAATTTTAGTGTAACGAAGGTAAAACCTGAGACATTACTTCATGCTTTAGAAGAGTACGAAATTTATATTTCGACTAAGAGTGCTTGTTCTAGTCATAGTAAAGAAAGTAAAGCAGTATTTGCCCTTACACATGATAAAGAACGCTCTAGTCATAGTTTACGAGTAAGTATTAGTGTTCTTACAACAAAAGAAGAGATTGATTATTTTATCGAAAAATTAAATTTATGTTTAGAAGAGTTAATATTGAGGTAATTGCGTATGAAAATAAAATATTATAGTTGGATGATAATAATCGGATTGGTATGTTTACTTCCAATCAATGTAATGGCAAAAGAAAAAATGACCCTTTATTTTTTTCATGGAAACACGTGTGTTCATTGTCAAGCTGCGTGGGAATATTTAACTGAAAATGCTTCGGATTATCCAGATATTGAAGTAGTAGGATATGAGGTATTTGAGGATGCAGCAAATGAACAATTATTATCACAAGTAAAAGAAGTATTAGGTTCTGATAGTCGTGGTGTTCCATTCTTTGTAATAGGGGAGCGTTATTTAACTGGATTTAATGAAGCAAGAAAAGAAGATTTAAAAGCAATTATGGATTATTATCTTGAACATCCTGAAGAATATAAAGACGTTGTTAAAAAAGTAGTAGATGGGGAATATGTGAAAGAAGACGACAAAGATAGTGTTGTAGAGGAAGTTCACCCTGTTAATATGAATGAAATAAGAAAAAAAGAAATTATTCAAAATATTCTTATTTTTAGTGGTCTGTTAATTGTATTAAGTGGTATTTTAGTGGCACTACACAAAAAGTGGTAAGCCACTTTTTTAATAATTCTATTAAAAAAAATCAAAAAAGGAAAGCAATTACTTTCCTTTTTTAAATACACTTGATAGAGGATTAGAAAACTTTCTTGCATAGTTTTCATTGTCTAATTGTTTTAATTCATCTACCTTATTTATTTTCTCTGGTTCTTTTTCTTTCTTTTCAATCATTTTTCTAATTTCATTTTGTTGTTTAATATAATCAAATGGTGTTTGATTCATTCCTGGTAAATTTGGTTGTTTTTGAATTTGTTTTGGATCTCTTATAATCATATTCTCACGTATAATCAATCTTATAGAAATATCAATTAATTTCTTATTGATTGATCCCTTTCTATCTATATTTTCTTATTATACTGCTAGATGTATAATAAGAATGCACTGTGGATTTGTTTCTATGTTATTACGGCCACTTTTGTGGACTGGTTAAGGTGACTCAAACCACAGATTTTTAATTTAATTGT
>CALVRW010000015.1 GCA_944358795.1 uncultured Bacilli bacterium
CCATTTTTCATTCTTTCTTTATCTAAAACATAACCTTGAATTGTAAAAGTTTTTAAAACTTGAGTTGCCCATCTTCTAAACTGAGTGGCACGAAGCGAATTTACTCTATATCCGACTGAAATAATCGCATCCAAATTATAAAATTCAACGGTTCTTTTTACTTGCCTATTTCCTTCGAGTTGAACTAATTCCATTTTGGAATAAGTTGACTCTTTATCCAATTCTTTTTCTCGATATATATTTTTAAGATGCTTGGCAATTGCAGGTTGACCAGTATTAAATAATTCTGACATTGCTTTTTGTGTCATCCATAAAGTTTCGTTTTCATAGCGCACTTGAATTCCTTTCTCTTTTTCTTCTAACTTAAAAGTAATAAATTCTTCAGCACTACTTCTAATCATTAAATCTTTTGTCACAAAATTGTCTCCTTTCCTTTTTAATATAATAAGGGGGGTACTAAATCGGTATCAAGCGGTTAATATTTGTTTTGTTTGTATTCATTTTTATTTCATTCTCGCATTAAATCAATTTCATTATAGCATACTTTTTTACAAAAGAAAAAGTAGACGTCATCTACTTTATAAATGGTAATCCATGTGATTCATTTCATTTTTTTTCAATGTATGAACATTTCTCTTTCAATTTCATATTTATATAATATGATTAATACTTCTATTCAATTATTTATTGATTCTCTTTTTTACAAGTACTTTTCCTTGAAATAAATATTCTTTTTTTCTTCTGCTTCTGGTGTAAAAACGGGATTCCAATAATCTTCTGTTTGTTTCAGTGCTTCTTCTAATGTTAAACGATCATCAGGAATATAAATATCACTAGATTTAAATAAATTACCAGTTAAATCTAGTTCGAAAATTTCTTTTCCTAATAAACGATGTGACCAAAAATCCAAACACGCTTGATCTGTGACCCAAATTGAATGAAGTCTACTTGGGAGCATTGGAAAAAGTTGACGGCGACAAATTTCTAATGCTGCCTCACATTTGGTACGATTCGCATTGCTAATAATCATAAAAGCATCTTCTAATAAAGAATGAATTAATTTTGGATCTTGTTTTTCAATTCCTTCTTCTAAATAATGTTTTATTACCCAAGATAAAGAACAAGGGTCTTCATTCATTAAATAAATATTCGTATTAAAATCAGGAATTGCTCTTCCACATTTAGATATAAAATTATGATCAACTATAAATTCATTATTTTCTTGCCATAAATCATCATATTCATTCGATTGATGAATATGAAACATGGTTTTATTTTTAACTTCCATATGTCCCTCCTTTATTTGTTGTATATTATACACATAGCAGTTTTGTTGTCAAGTACATAACTAATTCCAAATTATGATTGTCTTTTTTTAGAATTTATTTTATGCTATTATTATAATGAAAGGATGATTTTATGATTCGTATCTGTTTTGTCTGTCTTGGAAATATTTGTAGATCTCCAATGGCCGAATTTATTTTTAAAAATATGATTAAAATGGAAAATTTAGAAAATAAGATTTCAGTTGAATCTAGAGGTACAAGTGATGAAGAATTAGGTAATCCTGTTCATCCAGGAACAATAAGAGAATTAAAACTACATCATATTCCATATCAAAATAGAACTGCAATTAACCTAAAGAAAGATGACTATCAGAAGTTTGATTATTTTATCGGTATGGAATCTTACAATTGTCAAATAATGCGGCAATTATTTTTAGGTAATTCTGAATTAAAAATTCACCGACTACTTGATTTTTCACCACTAAAAAAAGATATTGCTGATCCATGGTATACGAGCAACTTTTCTTTGACCTATCAAGAAATTGAAATGGGTTGTAAATATTTCCTTGAATATTTAATCAAAAAAGAGAATTTATGAACTGATTCTCTTTTTATGTTTTTCAAGTTTCTATTACGATTTTACTTCATTCTTTTTTTCTTATTAAAATAATGAATTGCTACCATCATTTGTATATCATTGCTTTATTTCTTTTCTGTTTTCATTTTTAAAGCTATATCAGAATACATATCCTGTTTGTTTATTGTATCTATACCAACTAATTTAGAATGATTTGTGATTGTTTTTCTATATTATCACTTCGTTAATTATTTTACTCTTTTTAATTGATATTCTTTTATTTTCTCTATAATAACTGGGTAAAATTCATCAATCGTTTGATAATCATTTCTTTGATTCTCATATTCACATAAACTATCGATAATTGGTTCCATATAAATAAAACCATTTTCTTTTTCTTGCTCTACAATTTGTTGTCCCCATTTTTCATTACCATACATATTTATAACATAACGCACTTCTAAAGCTCTAATGATATGTTCATTCAAAATATGAGTATCATATGGATATGCCTGTTTTTTCATATTTTCTCTAATATCATCAAATAAATTAGTTTTTTCTGTAACAATTCCTAATCGACTAGTGATAGGATCAATATATGCATGACTAAACTCATGAAAAGGATTATAAAGCGTTAATTCTTCTTTTCCACTATTATTAAATAAATCATTGGATTTCATCTCACGAAATATTGGAAAACAATCATAAACTTCATTATTATTATCACAACAAAATCCCCCATTCGTAATACAAGGTGTTAAGTTCACAATTAGTTTTTTACTCAATCGATAACCGTAATACTTTTCAAAGTAACTAAATAAATTATATTTTTGAAAAGCAGATGATGCTGCAACAACCCATTTTTTATATAAATCTCTATGTTCATTATAAAATTCGTCAAACCTAATTTCTAATCTAAATTTATTTAATTCATTAATAAAATCATAAATAGATTCATCACTTTGTAATCTTTCTTTGTAACAATAATCTGTTAATTTATCTACTTTTAAATTTTCATCCAATTGTAAAAACAAATCCAATGGTGCGTCATAATTAAACCCATGAGTATCTACGATTCTCTCAAAATCTTTTATCACTTTATGATTGCTAAATTTTTGAAATCGTTTGATAATTTCATCCACATAAAATTGATTTCCATACTTCTGAAATAAAATATCATATTTTTGATGATAATTACTAATCCACATAATAATCCCTAATAATTCTGTTCTATAATCTACTTCAATATTAATATCATTTACTTGTATATTGACACTCTCCATATTATTTTTTCCTTTCATTCAACTACAAAACACTTCATTCATAATAACATGAGTGACTGCTTCTTTGTTTATAAAGTAGTCTCTTTTTTTGGTATCGTAAACTTTGTCATATCGTTTTTTTCTAGTTCTAGTAGTTTTATTTTATTTTGAATACCACCACCATAACCTGTTAAGCTTCCATTTATTCCAACAACCCTATGACATGGAATAATGATACAAATAGGATTCCAGCCAACTGCTCCACCTACTGCTTGAGCAGACATTTTACGAATTCCTTTTCTTTTTGCTATTTCTTTGGCAATATCGTTATAAGTAATTACTTTTCCGTATGGAATTTGATTCATAATATCGATTACCATACTTCTAAATGGAGTTAAATTTTCTATTTTATAATTTGGTGTAAAGTTAGGTTTTTCCCCACAAAAATAGATATCTAACCATTTACTAGTCTCATCAAAAATAGGTAATTCTTGAATGGTATATTCACCAGTATGTTTAGAAGAATCTCTTGAACCTTCAAACCATAATCCTGTTAAATATTCTCCATCACTACTCATATAGATTACACCAAGTGGGGAATGATATGCTTTTCTATACATCATTTTATTTTCTCCTTCTTTAATAGCAACTCTAGTTCCAACAAAACATCTTGGTATGCTAGACGCGAATCATGTTCAATTTCAGCATAAGTGTTAAAAATACATTTACACCAAACTTTTCATATAATATCTTGTTTCTGTTTCATCTATAATCGAAAAGCCTAATTTTTTATAAAGAGAAATTGCTCGTTTATTTAACTTATACACCCATAAATAGACAATATCATGTTCCATTAATACTTGTTTTAAATTCTTGTTCCAATTCCATTATTTCTATTATTTTCTTCTAAATATAGTTCATTTATTAATAAGCCATCATCTTTATTTTCAATGCATAAACACCCTACTTTATGGTGATTTACCTCTATCATTTTATAATGTTCTAAATGTTCATAAACTTGATTTTTAACGTACTGATTGATTTGTTCTTTTTCCTCTTTTGTTAGTTTACCAGCATATTCAAAAATGTTACTTAACTCATAGTCAATTAATTTTGACATATCCTGTTTTGTTGCTTTTTTTAATTCATAATTCATTATTATCACTCTTTTTTTATTTATTTCTTTGTTTTATATATTGTTTTACGAGTGGGATTCTTATTGTATCTTTTTCTCTTGTACTCATTTCTAAGTATTCTAAATATTCTTCTATATTTTGTAAATAATAATTTCCTACTTTTTCAGGCTGATAGTTCAGATTCTCTTTCTTTCCATCACATACACACTCTATTTTATCTGTTACTTCATACCAATCATTTCCCTTTGGTTTTAACTGATAGTTCTTTTTTAATTCTTCCAATCCTAAATCTGTCACTGCAATATCTAAATCTCCAGCATCAGGATAAATATCTCTTAATACTAAAGCACTAGAAGATAGAATCCAATATTCCTCTACATCTAGTTTTAAAGAAGATAGTAATTCTAATAGTTCTGTTTTATTCATTCTTTTTTCCATACTAAATATTCCTTTCTCACATATTCTTTTTCTAGTTCTAAACTTCCAATTTTTTTACTTTTTCTTTTCCTTGTTCCATCACACGATTCATTGATTCTTGTCTTTGATATAACAGATTTAATTTCTTTTTCAAATCTGTTTCTAAGGTTTCAAATTGTTCCTGTATCTTTCTTACTTCAGGAAAATCATATGATCCATATTCTAATAAAAATTCATTTTTTAAGGATTGTAGTTGTTCTATCGAATCTTCATAAACATTTGAAGATACTTCTAATGCTTTTTGTTCACTAGATAATTGCTCTACAATCTTTTCTGCATTAAAATATGCGACTTGGTTTTCTTTATCCTTTCCTAAATTTCTCATTCCTCGTATTCCATAGTTTGTAAATACTGCTCCTAAGAAAATATCAAACATCGATACTTTCTTCTTAAAAAAGCGAGAGATTCCAAATCCAGTTATCAAAGTACTCGTAATGATTTTTCCGAATGTTTTAAAGATTCCTCTTTTTTTCTTTTTAGATAGTACTTGTTCATTCATTTTTTCCATTAACTGTTGTTGCTTTCTAATTTTAAGAACTAGTTCTTGTTTTAATAACTCATTTTTTGTAAGAATCGCTTCTTTTTTATGATGAATAGTTTCTTTTGTTTGATTTTGTTTCGTATAACATTCATTTTTTAACATTACACACGCATCAAATGTTTTTCTAATTTTTTCGTTCTTTTGGTAGGGAGTCATTTTTGATTGAAGTTGTTCTAATTTTTCAATTGTTTGATCAAAGTTAGTGGAAGTCATCGATTGTTTAATATGATTTAGTTCTTGTTCAAAAGAATGATTTAACATTCGTATTTTTTCTTCTTCTAAATCTATTCCACCTTTTTTCTTTTGTTCTAAAATCGGTTCTTGTATTTTTTGATTCACGATTTGTTCTTGTTGTTCTAATCTTTTTTTTGTTTGTTTTTGTGTTGTTTCAATTGCGGTAATTTTTTCCTTACTTTCTGTAATTTTTTTCTGGTTATCAGTCTTTTCTTTTTTCTTATTTTTCTTTTCTATCTCATTTAACTCTTTTTTTACCTCTTCTAATGTTTTTTGTTGTTGATTTTGTTTCTCTTGTATTTTTACCAAGGTTTCTTTTTGAGCAATTGCTTGTTTTTTTGTTTCTATCTTTTTTGTGTTTTCTTTTTTGACTTCTATTTTTAAAAAGTTCGTTTCTTCCTGTAAAGCT
The DNA here is from genome assembly GCA_944358795.1 of uncultured Bacilli bacterium. GTDB lineage: Bacteria > Bacillota_I > Bacilli_A > RF39 > UBA660 > MGBC107952. The sequence goes on from CALVRW010000015.1 coordinate 5,923, forward strand.
TGTAACTTCTTATCAATTTGGAGTAATTGTTTTTCTTCTTTTTTCTTTGGTAACAAAATTGTTTCTACTACTCCTAAAAATAATCCAATTACTGTCAAACAAATTACTTTTGGTTTAGAATATGTTTTAATCTGTTGTTCTTTTTTTCTCGCTTCTTCTGTTCTTTTTTTACATATTTTTTCTTCTTCTTGTTTTTTCTTTTTTTGCTGTTTTAAATTTCTAAGCCAGAGAAAAAAGCGATTTTTTCTACTTCCTCGTTCCCCCATAATATCACCTATTCAGTATTATACCATATAAAATGTTGTTACTCTCTTTTTTATTCTAGACAAAGAAAAAGAAGATTGCTCTTCTTTTAACTAATAATACTTACTAATGTAATTTTTGCGTATCCATTTCCAGTATTACCTGTAATGTTTCCACTACCTCTTGGGTTTGGCATTGAAGCATTACCTGCAATCATAGAAGTGCTTGTAAACTTTTTACCAGAATAATGGACTGGTGAAGCGGTATGTTTTCCAGTACTATCAATTGCGTTACATCCATTATGACCAGAGATGAATGACGATCCTCCAGCTCCAGAACTAACACCACTATTGATGTAACCGCCTCCTCCGCCACCGTAGTAGCCTCCTCCGCCACCACTTCCGTGTCCGGCTTCAGAGTTTCCACCGATTCCAAATATACCAGCACCACCATTATTAGTAGCACCTTTTCCTCCTGCTGTTTGAGTTCCACCAGTTGCTAAAGTATGAGATGCACTTCCAGAATTTAATATTCCAGCTCCTCCTGTAAGTGCTCCTCCATATCCTCCAACTGCAGCATTGGTATAATTTGATGCTCCAGCTCCACCAGCAGCTACCATGATTCGACTACGAAGTCCCATTGTATCATTCCAATAACCATTTACTAATCGAATATCAGTGGCTCCTCCTCCAGAACCTCCACCTTGGTAGGCATTTCCTCCAGAACCACCACCATTAAAGGTATCCGTAGCTGGATTAGAAGCTGATCCATTGTATCCTTTTTCTCCTACATAAATATATACTTTTTCATTGGCATCCAAAGTCATAATTCCTGAAGTATAAGCACCTTTTCCTCCTGCTACTAATGTACCAGTTCCATTGGTATTTGGATAACTTGATCCACCTTGTGCTCCCCATAATTCAAATTTATATGAACCTTTTACAGGCGTTGTAAATTCTTGTTCTGATGACTTATAATCAAAATTATTATTGGTATTGATTTTAATAACCGTACGCGTTCTTTGAGAAATTGTTTTTCCATCCTCTACTAAATTATAAATTAACTGATAGGTTCCTGATGCCGTTCCCACACTACCTATTATTTTTACACGAGAATCATTTTCAACTGTACTACCATCTTTTTTTCTAACATAATAACCTGGTTCTGTATAGGTTTTATCTTGTAATACAATTTGACTATTTCCCTTTAAGAATAATTGTTCTGTTGTTTCTATATCACTAATATTAAGATCCCCGACTGATGATTCTAAACTATTATATAAATAAACAACACGAACACCATAATCACCTTTTACTAAAGGGTGTGTCACAGGAATATCAATGGTAATCATGGAATCTTTTTTTCCATGTTCCACATTTAAAAAGGTTTCATTTGTAATTTTTACTTTTCCATAACTACTTCCACTTACTAATTTGGTTGTATAATCTCCATAGTGAAAGGTATTACTTACTTTATCAAAGCTAAGTGTCTTAACAGAATCATCTTCAAAGGTAAAACTAAGACAGTTATCTCCTGTTTGACATTTTGCCGCAATTTTTATCTTTTGTTCTTCAAAGCTCTCTGCTACTTTTTTTGTCATCAAACCTTGTTTAATTAACAATTCCGTTTTTAATCCATCTTTTACATATAATTCTTTTAAATTTAATACAATTTGAAATAAAATTAAAACAATTACGAGTGTCAAACTAAATGACACTGTAAGTTCCACAATTGTAAATCCTCTTCTATTTTTTATAATCCCATTTTTATTCATACAGAATCCTCGCTATTCTTTAATCATTATATACTATTTTAGTATTCTTTTTCAAGTAGCGAAACAAGAAAAAAAGAATAGTAATTATTCTTTTGGTGGTTTATATTCTAATACATCATCGATGTTACAACCCATAACATAACAAAGTTTAGCTAAAACATCCATATCTACCTTTGTTAATGGTGCATTATTATAATAAGATTTTACTGTTTGATGTTTGAGTCCTGTTTCTTTACTAAGTTCATAAACACTAACTTCTCTAGCATCCATAATTTCTTTAATTTTAATATTCATTTTACCATAATCTTTATATTCAGCTATTTTTCTTTTTACACCTACTGTTTTCCTACTCAAACATATCACCTCAAATTCACTTTTATTTTAACATGTTTCCACTTTCAAAAATATTCCTTGCGATGGTGCCATTATGATGGTATAATTATCACAGGAGGTGAACACATGCCTGTAAAACACCATTATACTACACTTGAAAAAGAGGCAGATAGAATTACATTGTTGTTAATTAAAAACCGCCGTACTGATAAAGATATGTTTACTCTAATTGAAGAATTTATGGATCCTAAATTTAAAGAGGATGCCGTTACGATAAAAAGCCTAATTCCAACTTTTCTAGCAAGACATTTTTATTATGAAATTCAATCGATTGACCCTTTTCGTATTCGTTCGTTCAAAATAAAAACTTCACGTTATTAATTCGTGAAGTTTTATTTAATTGTTCCAAATCGATTAAATGGAAATAAAGAGAAATTCGTTGTTCCTAAAATATCTTCTTTCTTTACCAAACCAATGGTTCTACTATCAGTAGAATTCATTCGATTATCCCCCATAACAAAATAATAATCATCCGGTATTTTATCATATCCTAATTCTTCTAATTTAAAATTTCCTGTTTTTCCATGTTGAAATGTTTCTTTTACTTCTTTTTTATTAATATAAAGTTTTCCATTTTGATAAGAGACATAATCTCCAGGTAAACCCACAATCCGTTTTACTAATTTAGTACCATGATAATCTAATACCACAATTTGAAATCGTTTATAACTATGATCCCATTTGTTTAACAGTAATATTTGTTTATCTTCTAACGTTGGTACCATCGAAGTTCCTTGTACTCGTACTGGTGTAATTAGAAAAATACGAATGAGTACTACTACAGCTATGATAATGATATAAGGAATACATTCTTTTAATAATTTCACTAGCCCCTCCTTAAGAAAAAATAAGACGGTAACGCCTTATTAATTTCTTTCTTTAATTTTAATTTGTTTAACAGAATTTCTAAGGTAACCTAATTTAGCTTGTCTTACACTACCTTTTCTATCAACGTTAATGTAATCAATGATAGGTGTATTCATTGGGAATGTTCTTTCTACTCCAACACCGTTAGATACTTTTCTAACGATAAAGTTTTTACTAATTCCACTACCTTGAATTGCCATAACAATTCCCTTAAATTCTTGGATTCTTTCTTTGTTTCCTTCTTTTACCTTAACTCCAACAGTAATAGTATCTCCTACTTGGAACGCTGGTAAATCAGTTCTAATTTGTTTTTTTGTAACTGTTTCAATTAAATTCATTTCGTTCACGCTTCCTTTCTTTTTCTAAACTATAATCATTCACTAATTGTTACAAGGATTAGTCAGCGGATTAAGTCGACGTTTTAAATTATAACATAAAACAAGTTGGGATGCAAGATTATCTTGATCTTCTTCCACTCGTTTTTTCGTTTTCTTCAACAAGTGGTGTTAAATATACTTGTTTAATACGTAATTCTCGCTCTAATAGTGCAATTTTCTTCATTAATAATTCAACATAACGTTGCTCTAAGAACTCTCGATAATTATTCATAATCGTTCGACGATAGCGATCTAAGTCATTTAATACAATCTCAATTAAACTTCCATCTTCATCTTCTCCATTTTCAATCATTTCTAAAATTTGTAAAATATATTGAAGATAAGAATCTAATTTTCTCTTAATTTTTCGTTTTAATACTTTTTCAATAAAAGATGGATTGATGATAACCATTTGATTTACCATAACACCATCATATTTCACTTGATTTTTTGGTGTTACTTTAAATCCTTTTGCTTTACTATAATCAATATATACAATTTCTCCATTATAATCTTCTGTTGATAGATAATAATGTTTTTGATTTTGCTTTTTATGGCTCATACTATCATCTCTTTTCTAATAAATCAGGTCTACGTTCTTTTGTCCTTTTTATTTGTTCTTGATAACGCCACTCTTCTATTTTTTTATGATGGCCAGAAAGTAATACTTCTGGTACTTTCATTCCTCTAAAATCGACTGGTTTGGTATAAACAGGATAATCTAGTAAATTATCATGGAAAGAATCTTTGACATGGGATTCTGTATTAATCACACCATCTAATAATCTTACAATACTATCGGTAATCACCATACTTGCAAGTTCTCCACCTGTTAAAACATAATCGCCAATACTAAGTTCTAAATCAGCACAGCTTCGAATTCTTTCATCAAATCCTTCGTAATGACCACAAATAAAGATTAAATGTTTCTTTTGCGTTAAAGTATGGGCCATCGTTTGTGTATGTGTGATTCCTTGTGGAGATAACAAAATAACATAAGAATCATCCGTTTTAATCGCATCTAGACAATCGAAGATTGGTTGTGGCATTAGTACCATTCCCGCTCCACCACCATAACTATAATCATCTACTTTTTTATGAGGATCTAAAGAGTAATCACGAAAATTAATAATATTAATTTCTACTTGTTTATTTTCAATTGCTCGTTTGATAATCGATTCGGTTAAAAAACCATCAAACATTGCTGGAAATAATGTTAAAATATCAATTTTCATTTAATAATCCCTCTATATTTTGTACTTCAATCTTGTGATGTTCTAAATCTACTTTCGTAATAAATTCTGATACATTTGGTATAAAACAAGTATATTTATCTCCAATCACACTAAAGATATCATGGGCTTTACTTTTTAAAATATTTTTCACTGTTCCAATTGCTTCACCTTGATAGTAAACCGTTAATCCTAATAAATCTTCACTAAAATAACCATCTACATGAACATCTTCTTTATTAAAGTAAATACTATCTCCTTTATAAATAATAACATCGTTAATATCATTGATTTCTTCAAATGTAATCATATCATAAATTTTATGATGACGATAACGTTTAACTGTAAATGGTTGTTTCTCTTTTCCAATATATAAAATTCTTCCCGGTTTTAATACTTCTTCTTTAAATTCTATATCACTAATAACTCTAATTTCTCCTTTAATCCCATGGGTTCCAACCATATCGCCAATATATCTAAATTCCATACTACACCTACTTATCTAATTCATAAAGAATAATACTTGTCGCAACACCAACATTTAAAGATTCACAAGTACTACTCATATCGATATATATAAAATCATCACAAAGGGTTGCTACTTCTTCACTCATGCCGTTTCCTTCATTTCCCATTATTATAGCAAACTTTGATTTTTTTTCAATCTCTTTTAAACTTTTTCCATGTGTTACTCTTGTTCCCAAAATAGAATATTGTTGCTCTTTTAATTGTGGTAAAAAAGTTGTTAAGTCGCGCTCAATGATGTTAATGTGAAAAAGCATCCCTTGACTAGAACGAACTACCTTTGGATTATATAAATCAACCGTTCCTTTTCCTAAGACAATTGTATCAACATGAAAAGCGACAGCACTACGAATAATTGTTCCAAGATTACCTGGATCTTGAATGCCATCTAATACAAGAATACGACTACCTAGTGTTTCTTTTTCAGGGCACTTAGAAACAACCCCCATAACTGGTTGTGGTGTTTCTACATCACTAATATAATAAAGAATATCATTTGTTACATACATCTTTTCTACATCTAACGGAAATAATTCATCTTGTTCTAAAATTAATTCTTTTAAATAGCCACTTTTAAATGCTTCTAATACCAAGTGACTTCCTTCCACTAAAAATAATCCTGTTTTATCACGATATTTTTTTTGATTTAATTTTTTTAACTCTTTTATCTTCTTATTTTCTGTTGATGTATAAAGCATAGTATCACCTAAACAGTATTTTAGCACATTTTCCTTGGTTTTAAAAGAACAGATAAGGAAAAAAGAAACTTATTCCTAAGCTTCTTTTGTATAATCACATTCACTACATTTTATAATTCCTTTTTTCGTTACCACTAAAGCTTTCCCACATTCTGGACATACCTCTCCAGTTGGTTGATCCCAGAACGCTGTTTTACATTTTGGATAACGGTTACATCCATAGAAAAGTTTTCCTCGACGACTTTTCTTTTCAATAATTTGTCCTTCGCTACAATTTGGACACTTACAAATAACTTTTTCTTCTTTTGGTTCTGTTTTAATATATTTACACTCTGGATAATTACTACATGCGACAAATTGTCCATAGCGTCCTTTACGAATGACTAAGTCACTACCACAATTTGGACATGTCTCCCCAGTCTTTTCTGGTGCTTTCTTTTCTAACTTATCGAAAGCATCTTTTAAAGCAGGCTCAAATTCTTTATAGAAACTTTCCAATGTTTTATACCAAACTTTTTTTCCTTCCGCAATTTTATCTAAATCAGCTTCCATTTTTGCAGTATATTCAACATTGATAATATGACTAAAACATTCTTGTAATTTATCTGTTACTTCTATTCCAATCTCTGTTGGTTGGAATTTCTTTTCCACTAAATTAACATATCCTCTTGTTTTAATATTATCCAAAATGGTCGCATACGTACTAGGACGTCCAATTCCTAGTTCTTCTAATTCTTTAATTAATTTTGCTTCAGTAAATCTTGCTGGTGGTTTTGTAAAATGTTGTTCTTTGGTAATCTCATTTGCGACAATGACATTCGACTGATAAGTATCGAGTGGTGGTAAGATTTTATCATCGGCTTTTTCATAATCACCATATACTTTTAAGTATCCATCAAATACAATTACTTGACCGGTTGCTTTAAATTGGTAATCATGATTATTTAAAATAACGGTTGTGTTTTCTGTTTTCGCATCATGCATTAAACTTGCAAGAGCACGCATATAAATCAAGCGATAAAGTTTATATTCATCATCAGTTAAGTATGGTTTCATACTAAGTGGATCACGGTTAATGCTAGTTGGTCGAATTCCTTCATGGGCATCTTGGACATTTTCTTTTTTCTTACTCTTTCTTACGGTTCCAACATAGTCTTTTCCGTATTTATCATTGATATAAGCATACGTTGTTTTAATAAAGTCATCAGATAAACGAGTAGAATCGGTACGCATATAAGTAATAAGTCCAACTGTTTCTGTATCTAATTCAATTCCTTCATATAATTTTTGTGCAACACTCATCGTCTTTTTCGCACTAAATCCTAATTTTGTTGATGCTTCTTGTTGTAACGTACTTGTAATAAATGGTAATTTTGCTTTACGACTCTTTTTCTTCTTGTCTACACTTTCAATGGTAAAGGAATTCGTTAGCTTATTTAATATTTCATTTGCTTCGCTTTCACTTTTTACTTCAATCTCTTTATTTTGATATGCGAATAAATCGGCTTCAAATTCTTTGAATAACGCTGTAATCGTCCAATATTCTTCAGAGTTAAATGCTTCAATTTCTCGTTCACGATCAACAATTAGTTTTAAAGCAACACTTTGAACACGTCCTGCACTAGTTCCAGCCGTTTTTGACTGAATTAGTTTACTAAGACGAAATCCAATAATACGATCGAGAATTCTTCTCGTTTCTTGAGAATTTACTAAATTTTGATCAATCTTTCTTGCATGTTGAAACGATTCTAATACTGCGTTTTTCGTAATTTCGTGAAATACAATTCGTTCGTAATTCTCTTCATTTAATCCAAGACAATCATACAAATGAAAACTAATTGCTTCTCCTTCACGGTCGGGGTCGGTTGCAAGATAGACAAAGTCTGATTTTTTTACTTCTTTTTTTAATTCATCAATGACTTTTTTCTTTCCTTTAATCGTCGCATAATCTGGTTTAAAGTGATTTTCAATATCAACACCTAGTCCATATTTTCCCTTCGTTGAAAGATCTCGAATGTGTCCTTTACTAGATAATACTTTAAATTCTTTTCCCAGATATTTTTCAATTGTTTTTGATTTACTTGGGGACTCCACAATTACTAATTTTTTTGCCATAATCCACTTCCTTTGTCATTTTACATTTATACACTATAAATATCATAATGTCAACTTCATAATAATATACACCAAAAAGATACTTTATTCCTGTTCAAATGCAAAAAAATAAGGATTTTTTAACATTTCTTCTTGTAACGATGTCTTTTCTCCATGACCTGGATAGATTGTAATGTCTTTCGGATACTGTTTGATTTTATCTAAAGAATGCTTCATATCTACTTCATTTCCACCTGGTAAATCCATTCTTCCAATGGAACCTTGAAAGATAAAATCGCCAACAAACATCGCTTTTTCTTCTTTAAAATAAATACTAATTAAATCTTCTTTATGACCAGGTGTAGGAATCATTTCAAACGTAAATAGTCCAACCTGATTCATTCCTTCTTGTAAAGAAGTTCTATCATACACAGGTACTTGATAAAAGCTAGTAAGATCTTTTAATGCACCAATATGATCAAAGTGATAATGAGTAATTACGACACCAATGACTTTTTTATCACCAATTGTTTTTTTAATTCGCTCACTTTCTTCTCCTGGATCAATTACAAGAACTTGATTTTCTTTTTCTAATAGATAGCAATTGGTTTCAATCGGTCCTACAACTAATCTCGTTATCTTCAAATAGAATCTCTCCTTTCCATAATGCCGTTAAAAAGTCTGTAATTTGTTTACTTGGAATTCCAATTCCAGCCGCATGTGGATGTCCTCCACCTCCATATTGTTCAGCAATTTTAGAAACATCAATTTCTCTACTACGTAAACTAATTCCACCATTCATATTGATAATCATGACAAACTCAATTTCTGGATGACGAAGCAAAAGAGTATTCCCGAGTTCACTACGATATTTTTCAGCAAAGACAATTCCTGCTTGATACCCACATACTTTTGCTTTCTTCATGCGTAATTCTCGTTTATCAATATATCGTTTTTGATTCTCTTCTTCTAATTTTAATAATTCTGTTTCAAAAAAACTGAAACAAAACTGTTCCTTTTGTTCTTGTAATCGTTTTGTCATCTCTATTACATATCGTTTTTCTCCATATAATTCAAACAACATTCCAAGCTTTGGTGCAAGGATATCTTGCTGTTCTAAAAAAGTCCATAAATCTAAATGTTTGACACTTGTCACATACTCAGTTAATCCTTTTGTATTTTCAAGTCCTTGTGTTAATAAATAGGTATAAAAAAGCGTTGTTCCACATTCTTCGGTATCAATCGTAACATAAGGATAATTACTTGCGAATAAATGAGTTGCATGATGGTCAAAAACAAGAAATTTATTTTTGTAATCACTTGTTTCTATTTTCTCATAAATACTTTGTGGAACTGTTAAATCAACAATATAAATATGTTCATAAATACTTAAGTCTCGTTTCAAAAACTCTTCCATAAATGTTTCTACTTCATGAACATCTAATAATTGATACTCATATTCTTGACTTGTTAAATTCATTAAAATAAGTGGACTTACTCCATCGACATCTTTTACATGACTAATCACAAACTGTTTCATATTGATCCCTTTCTAATATCTCTTTTACTGGTCCATACGTTTTACGATATCCTTCAATTAAACCATATTCTTTTAATGCTTCTAAATGTTTTTTCGTCGGATATCCTTTATGATTTTTAAATCCATACATTGGATATTTTTCATCTAATTCATACATCATCTGATCTCTTGTAACTTTTGCGATAACACTAGCTGCCGCAATGGTAATACTTTTCGCATCTCCTTTAATAATTGGTGTTACAGGAATATCTAATTCCATTGGCATCGCATCTGATAATACATGTTTCACATCTACTTTTTCTCTTACTTTCGTAATTGCTCTTATCATCGCTTCTTTCGATGCTTGATAAATATTCATCGTATCAATTTCTTCTGGAGTGCACATCCCGATTTCTACTGCTACTGCATGATCCATAATATATTGATAGAACTGATTTCGTTTCTTTTCACTTATTTTTTTAGAATCAGTTAACCCCTCTAAGGCAAAGTCATGAGGAAGAACAACACAGGCAGTAACCACTGGACCAATCAAAGGTCCTCTTCCTACTTCATCAACACCAGCGACAAATGAAATTCCTTTTTCCCATAACTCTTTTTCATATTGATATAAATCTACTTCTTCCATACACTACCTCATCTCTTTTTTTATCCAGTTCATAATGATTTCAACAATTTCATCGATTTGTTTTTCTGTTAACGGAACTGTTTTGGGAATATGATACCATTTTTCTAAACACCCACGACAACAAGTAGCTGTCGCATGCTGGGCAATAAAGACTGGATGCCCTTTCATCGGTGTTTGTTTTCCATCCTTTATGGTTGAATAATTCGCTAACCGTTGTTGAATAAAATCATCGGCATGCCTTTTTATCGTATCCATTCCTTTTTCTTTTATATACACTTTTTCTTTTTCTGTTAAATGAAAACGACTACGAAACTTTGACTTTTCTAATGCTTCTGTTTTATCTATCATAAAATCCCTTCTTCTATTTATTATAACATGACAGGATAGAAAAAAAACAAGATTTCAAATCTTGTCTAAAATTACTTTTTCATAATTATCAATTTTATAATTTAATTTATCTAAACTTTTTTGTAAATCATTCATTTTACTCGTAATTTCACGACGTTGTTCTTCTAAAATTTGCTTTCGTTCTATTTCACTATTTGGAATACGAAATAACGAAATATACCGTTTTAATCGTTCCATGCTCATACCGGCATTGCGCATGCAAACAACAAATTCAATATTAGAAAAATTCTCCTCGGTATAATTTCGAACACCATTTTTTCTTTCAATTGGTAAAATAATTCCTTCTTTTTCATAATATCGTAATGTTGCTTCACTAATATGATATTTTTCACTTACTTCTTTAATTGTCATCATAACACCTTTATCTTATAAACTTTGAATCCATTCATCCATTTCTGTTTGTGAAGTAACCACCTTGTTTTCTTGATAATCTTCTGTAAAACAATATCATTCTAGGTTCTACAGTAGCTCCAGGACACATTGTTTCATCTTTATAAAAATGTTCATATTCTGTCCCTTAATTTACAAAAACACTATCATGAATTATCCCCATAGGTTCCATAATGGCACTTCTTTTTCTACAATCTGATTATATCACAAAAATCATTTTTTTTAGAATATACGAAAAAAGAAATTAATTCATGAAACAAAGATGAGTCTCTTATTATAAATTATTCCTTATCTAAATCAATTCATTCATATTCACGGTTTCCTACTCCAAGGTCATAAGCGGTTTCTATAGTAGGAACACAATGACGTAATTCTATTCTCTCTATGAATTTATCTTTACCTGAATCAATAGAATGATATACAAGAACAAGACAAGCTTGATCTTGAAATGTAATCTTATCTCCATTTTTTATCTTTTGAGACTTTTCATTTAATAACCTAGTTATCTTCTTTTTGATAGAAGACTGTTTTTTGAAAATCTTGTTTTAACTAAGGAAATTCATAACCAGGTCAATTATAATTTCTTTTTCTTTTGGGTTTGACTCCGCAATCAGTAATGTTAAAGCCGTTAAAGTGTTATTATCAATAACTTGTTTACCCTCTTTATACAAAATACCCATAATAATTTAAGAAATAAATAAACAAAGTTGCTGCGATTCTTTTATTCCCATCAATGAAAACATGATTTTTAACAATCATATATATAAAATTAGAAGCTTTTTCTTCTATACTTTGATAAACATCTTTACCACCATATGTTTGATAAATATTTCCTATAATTGCTTCTAAACCTCTATTTCTTTCAATAGCAAAAATATCACTTTCTTCATTAAATCTTAACTTATTAATTATCTCTAAACAATCTCTGTATTTTATTCACTTTTGACTATTATTTCCTTTAGGTTTTAATAATGTTCTATGATCATAATCGTCTAATAAATCAAGTGTTTTTGAATAACTTCCTATTACTCTCAAAATTTCTTTGGCATCATTATTTTCTAATTTTTCATCGATTCTATTTGCAATATCTATTAGTTTAATCGTCTTTTCTAAATATTCTAATCTTTTTTGATTAACAGCATAACCTTTTATCATGTAATCTTTTAATATTTTATTTGCCCATTTTCTAAAAATAATACCATTTTGTGATTTAACACGGTAGCCAACTGATATAATTACATCTAAATTATAAAAAGGAACTTTTTGTTTAACACCATCAACGTGTAAATTTTGCACGGTGTTAGTTTCAATTAATTCTCGTTCCTTAAAAATATTAATGATATGTCTTCTTATATTAGATTCCTCTCTGCCAAACAATTCAGCCATTTGTTTGACATTTAACCACACAGTCTCATCTTTCATATTAACTTCAAGTTTTATTCCTTGATTTTCAAATAAAATTATTTCATTTTTTTGATTCATTGTCTTCTCCTTTCTTACTCTCTACAACTAAATTGTATAGTAAAGAAAATCGATTGTCAATGATTTTAGCGAACATTTGTTTTGGTTTTTTCTATAATCACTTCACTTTAAAATTTTCTCATTATAATTTATCATATTCTTCATCGCTTACAGGCTCGCACCATTCATTTGATGTTTCTTCACCCGGTACCTCAATCGCAATATGACTAAACCACGTTTTCTTGGTCAAATGACACAATAAAGGTTTCATTCTTTTTTTGTCTTTTCATCTTCTATTTCAAATTCAAATTCATTTCCTGTCTTTAGTATAAATCTTGAAACTCTAGGTAGTTTATTTCCAAACTCTTCATAATCTCCTATTAATATGCACTCTGCCAAATTCTTTTAAGGCGACGGGGTCTTCAAAATATTCTTCTATCTTTCTAATCAGTTTAGAAAGAGTCTTATTTTCATCAATTAACTGCTCATAATTCTTAATACTATCTTTAATCTTATTTAGTCTATCATATCTATTTTCTTTCTAGCAATGTCCATCTTTTATATAGTTCATGATTGGTCCATAAGTTTTTCAGTAACCATCCTATTAACCCATATTTATTAATGGTTTCTAAATGTTTTTTGGTGGGATAACCTTTATGATTTTTAAAACCAAATTCTGAGTGTTTTTTATCTACTTCATATAATATTCTATTCCTAGTGACTTTTGCGATAACGTTAGCGGCGGCAATTGACATACTTTTAGTATCGCCTTTGATTATTGGCATGATTGGGATATCAATATCTATGGGCATAGCATCAGACAAAACATATTCTAATTTTACTTGCTTTTGAACTTCTCTGATAGCTTTAATCATCGCCTGTCTACTGGCTTCATATATATTTATTTGTTCAATTTCTTCTGGGCCAACTATTCCTACTCCATATATTGTTTTCTATTGCTTTATCAACCTTATAAAACATTTTTCTTTCATTTACCAATTATTCTATAGACAATTTTGGTAAATTGCTTAATTTTTATGTTGCAAATTTCCAAATTACAAGTTTTTATAATCTATAATTTTATGGTTAAAGTTTAAATTACTTGATTTGAAAAACAAGTGCCAGTTTATTAGCACTTGTTTAAAATTAATTTAATTTTTTTGATAATTTATTAAGAAAAGTACGGAATCTATAATCAATAAAATTCCTATAATTATGGCTAATGTTCCTCCTGAAATTAGTTCTAATATAGCCACAACAACACCTATAATACCCGCCCATATTGAGCCTTTATGAGCTAATCTAGCAGCTATATACATAAATATCAATCCAAATAATAACACAATGAAATCAACTAAGTCATAGATATCTGTTGTAAATGTTCCTGTAGCTCCTCCAAAAAAATACAATACTTTAACAATAACATTAAGTAGATAAACATAGAAAAGAATATTAAAAATTATTTCAATGCCTCTTCTTCTGTTGTTAAGTTTTTCTTGATTCATATAATACACTCCCTCTCATTTTAATATATTGATACAAGTATATTGTAATTTATTTTTATTATAAAAACAAGTTTGGATATATAGAAATATTAAATTATTTACATTGTGTGTGTAAATTATAGATAAGAATATTTATGTTATTATCTATAATAATTTCCTTTTTTAAATAAATTCATTTTTGTTAGTTTTTTTCTTTCTTCAAATAGTGTTTACAACTTCTACTCTCTGTTTATAATATCTAGTAGTCTTTTTTAATTCCTTAACTTTTTGATGTTTAGCATTTGATTAAAAGTTCTTTTTCTATCTTCACGTTCATTTTTCAATCTCTCATTATATTCTTTTTCATAATCTTTTACTAAATTATGAAAACCTTTAACATATTTTTCTTTCAAAGGTACTATTTCAATATTATCTTTAGTTAATCCTAGTTTTATATTTGGATTAGAGTTATAAGCCTTTTTCTCTCTTTTGTTATGTGAGCCAATTTGTGATAAATCATTCAAAGTATAAATAGGTTCGTTTCTAAAGATAGCATAATTCAGATTCATTATATCTACCTCCATTCACGTATAAAAAAAGAAATCTACACGAGACTTCTTTTTTCCTTATTATCTTTCTGCGTAAACGCTAGCTTGTTTTTTATCTTTTCCTACACGTTCAAATTTAACATATCCATCGATTTTCGCAAATAAAGTGTGGTCTTTTCCCATACCTACATTTTTACCTGGATAAATTCTTGTTCCACGTTGACGGTAGATAATAGATCCAGCAGTAATGAATTCTCCATCAGCAGCTTTTGCTCCTAGACGTTTTGATTCACTATCACGTCCGTTTTGTGTAGATCCTTGACCTTTTTTATGTGCAAATAATTGGATATTTAATTCCATTAATTTTAAGTTTTCTAACATGAGGACACCTCCTTATTTAATTTTACATATTTTTGATATTGTTTTTCTAATTTTTCAAGTAAATCTAATAAGTTCATGATTAATAAATCTACTACTTCATCATGATTAATAATCTTGATAGAAACAAATCCATCTTTTTCTTCATATTCAATACTATCGTTACGATATCTTACAATAGCATTCACAGTTGTAATGACCATACTACTTACAGAAGCACATACGATATCAAATCCACTTCTATCATAACCAGCATGTCCTTTTATTACAACTTCTTCAATTTGGTTTTCTTTCTTATAAATATTAACTTTTATCATTCTTATTTACAGTTAATAGATTTGATTTCTACTTTTGTATATGGTTGACGGTGACCTTGTTTTTTACGGAATTTTTTCTTTGGATTGTAATGGAATACAATAATCTTCTTATTTTTTCCGTGTTTTAAAACAGTTCCTGTTACAGTTGCACCTTCAACATATGGATGTCCAACTTTTCCGTTTGCTAGTAATACTTTGTCAAAAGTAACTTCTTTTCCAGCTTCTACGTCTAATTTTTCAACGTATAAGATTGTTCCTTCATTAACAGCGTATTGCTTTCCACCAGTTTCAATAACAGCGTTCATAAATAACCTCCTTCATTTTTCTAAGACTCGCCGTAAAGGTACGAATATTCGTTTTATAAACCTTTAACCCGTGCGGTTGTAGTAACAGAGGTACTACACAATTAAAGATTTTATCATAGTTTCCTTTTAAAGTCAAACATTCTATGAAGAAATTCTCGCTCGGAATAACATTTTTTTCCTTGGTAAAAAACATGACGATAATCGCGTTGCATCTTTTTTGTATTTTCTCCAAAAATCGTTTTATATTTTTTAAAAGGATAATAAGTTTGATAGCGTTCTAA
Organism: uncultured Bacilli bacterium; assembly: GCA_944358795.1. Lineage (GTDB taxonomy): Bacteria > Bacillota_I > Bacilli_A > RF39 > UBA660 > MGBC107952. The sequence continues at coordinate 21,863 of CALVRW010000015.1, forward strand.
CAAGAATTTAGAAAAGACAAATTTTCTTCGTTGATACTCTCTTTTCCACTCTAAAAAAAGAAAGAAAAATGTTAAACATAAGATAAAATTAAAAGGATATGTAAGACAGTAAAAAATGAGACAAAATAAAGTTAACATTGAAATAAACAGTGTTAGAATTTGACTTTCATAAAAAGATAAAACATAATTTCCAATTACTTGGAATAGTTTTGATCCATCTAACGGAACAATTGGTAGTAAATTAAATCCGAGTATCAAGTAATGATAATAAGAAAACATTGAGTCCTTAATCCAACACTTTAATAGCAAGTACCCAATCATCTGCATCATCGGTCCAGCTAACACAATTAAAAGTTCTTCTTTTAGGGGACGATTTAAACTTTCATGAAATAAAGTCAGTCCTCCAAACGGAAGAATGATAATTTTTTCGATGTTCCAATGAAAAAAAGAAGACATCAAAATATGTCCACATTCATGAATGAAAATCAAAATCATAATCATAGAGAAATCTTTAAAATAACCGGTCATGATAGACACAATCATGAAAACATAAAATAATAGATGAATCTGAGTTTTCCCATGCTTTTCTTTCATTCCCTACTCCTTTATATAATCTTTATAATCTAAATTTTTTCCTTCCTTTTGAAATACAAGATACAAACTACGATCTTTCACTTGACCAATTAAATCCCCTTTTTCAACATAATCATATAATTTTACGTTCACTTCTGCTAAATTCCCATACCAAGTATCGACACCACTCATTCCTTGAATAATAACGGTTTGTCCATATCCTTCTTTTTTACCAATAAATACAACCATCCCACTTTCCATATTAGGAACCAAGTAATTTTTATCAACAGTTAGTTTTACCCCATCACGGTAAAGACTTTGATCTTGATAAGCTAATGATTCTTGAAATACCGTTGTTACTGGTTGTTTAATAAATTCTTGAAAAGGAATGGGACTACCAAAATAAGTTTGATAAAGTTGATTTACTTTGGCAAAAGAAAAGTTCTTTATAAAAACTTCTTTATAAAATTTCGTTTTTAAACTGGTATTACTTTTCAAAGTAATTAGCGTAAGAAGGGTTAGTACCGTTACAATTAATAATTTGGTTATATACTTCGTAATGAATAAACTTCCTTTATTTTCTTTCTGTATTTTTTTCACTCGTTTCTTTTTTTTCCGTTTGTCCATCCTATCACCAATAAAATTTTATGATACAAAAAAAGGAATTATGAGCAAATTCCTAATCAATTTTTCTAATATGGTATTTTTTTGCAAAAAAATCGGTAATGAGATAAACGATACTGACATAAAATAAATTTAATAATAATGAAGAAAAGATGCTTTCCCATAATCGTTCCATATGAAAGGCAAATAACCCGGATAAACATAAAATTCCATATTCCATTACTCGATAAAGAAAGATTATGACTACACTAATTAAAATAACACTAAAGACATTATTACTAAACAATTGATTCAGAAAACAAATAAATAGTCCTAATAGAACAAAGAGTACCAAATTCATCATTAAAGTATCTGTAAATACAACATCATATAAAAAACCAATTCCAGCGCAAACTTTTAAATAATTTGTTTTTTCTCCATTAAAATATGGATAAATAATAATAAGCGAAATTAAAGTAAATAATGGAACAAAGAGATTGGTATCTAACGGTATAAAATTACTTATGATACTTTCTAAAAAGAAAGAGAAAATGAGAACAACAACTACGATTGTCACTTTGTCTCATCCTTTCTTTTTAACACGGTTACATAATTTAAATCATCGTAATCAACAGTACCTTCTACAATAACTGTTTTTGCTAAATCAAAATTATCCGTTTTGATACTTTTTACTTTTCCTATCATGATTCCACTTGGAAAAATATCTCCCATTCCGGTTGTCGTTACAATGGATCCTTTTGGAATTTTCATATTTGTTGAAATTCCTTCAATCGAAAATGTTCGATTTTTTTTATTATAACCAGATAATAAACCATAAACATATTGATCTCCAACTTGAATTTTAACAGAAATCTTATTATTTGCATCATCACTCGTTAATAATTTTACTGTACTATTAAAAGCAGTTGTTTTGATAACTTTTCCAACAAGTCCTTCACTTACAATGACTGCCATATCTTTTTTAACACCATTTTTTTCACCTTTATCAATCGTAATCGTATTATACCAATATCCTAAATTACGATTCACTACAGTAGCATTCAAATAACTACTTTCTCCTAAGACATGATTTAATTCTAATGTTTTTTTCATATCTTCTACTTCTTTTTTTAATTCTAAACGTTCTGCATTAATTAATTCCGTTTCTTTTACTTTCTTCTCTAATTTTTTATATTTTTCATATAAATCTTGTTTTTCCTGATATTCCGTAATTTTATCTTTAACAAACTTAATTGGTGCATAGACTACTTTATTAGCTAGTAAAACGGTATCTTTAATACTCTTTTCAATCGGTGATAATTCTCTTTCTGTTCTAACAATATTCGTTATCATTCCTAGTACAATAGCAACAATAACAACCACAATTAATATCATATATTTTTTTTCTAATTTATTTTTTCTATACACATGAATCACCTATCTCATTATAATATATTTTGCAGTACTTTAAAAGATTAAATATCATGGTTTTCAAAAAAACTATAGTATTTTTTACGACTAATAATAATATGATCAATCACAGGAATTCCAAGTATTTTCCCTGTTTCAACTAATTGTTCTGTTACCATAATATCCATTTCTGATGGTAGGACATTGCCACTTGGATGATTGTGAATACAAATAATAGAACTTGCACTAATTAAACATGCTTCTTTAAATATTTCTCTTGGATGAATCGTACTATAATTAATCGTACCAATAAATAATAATTTTTCTTTCAAGATTCGTTTTTGATTATCTAAATAAATACCATAAAAATATTCTTGTTTTTTGGTTGCTAACGTATCTTTATAATAATCATAAATCATTGCTGCTGTTTTGAATTTTTCTTGATATAACTCAGGCTTTTTTGTCCCCATTCTTCTACCAAACTCTAATGCGGCTAAAAGAGTCATCGCTTTTACTGTTCCAATCCCTTTAATCTCTTTTAATCGTTCTATCGTTAACTGCTCTATATCATCTAGAGATTCTATTAAGGATAACACTTTCATTGCGACTAATTTTACATTTTCTCCCCTTGGGCCACTTTGTAATAAAATAGAAACTAAATCTTCGTTAGAAATGGAATTAAGTTCTTGCTTTAAAAAACGTTCTCTTGGTCTATCATCTTTTGGTAGTGTTTTGATTGTCACCGCCATCAATTACCAACTCCTTGTAACTTGTTAGAACATTCGAAATAATGACACGAATGGTATCGATATCTTCTGTTTGTTCTAACAATGTATCATATTTAGAAAGTTGATCTAAAAATCCAATCGAATGAATTACGATATCTTTCACATAAATAACATACCCTAATTCTTGATAATATCCTTTTAATTTTTCAATATTTTTTTTATTTTTCGTAACTCCTACATAAGCATGATACTTTCCATCTTCTTCCATATAGATATAATTTTCTAACCCCTCTAAATTTTTTTTCATACTCTCAATCGTAGAATATACTCCCACTTGTAAAAAGGAAGCGGATTCTCCATCTAACTTACTCATAACAGGTAAACTTACATTTTCAATTTCATATTGTGAAAACATAAATTTTCCCATAAGAAAACCAATGAATAAAGCGCTCAATACTGGTACAAGCATATATTTTAATTTCATAGTATCACCAAGATTATCATAACAAAAAAAGAACCCTATTTTTGTCGAAATAAGGCTCAATCATAATTAGTGTAATTTTCGTTCGATACGATACACTTTTTGTGGTTCCTTCTCCTTTGGTTTCGTTAGTTCCTCTTTCATCATTTCAATTTCATAAATAATTTGTTGTTTCTCTCGAATCTCTTCTTGTAACTCTAATTGTTTATCTTCTAATGTCTGTTCTGAAATCGACTCTTTCATCATCGTTTTTATTTCATCTAACGTAAATCCAAATCGTTTCAATAAGATTATTTTTTTACAATCTTCTAAGTTTTGTAAATCATACATTCGATACTTGGTAAACGGATCAACGGAATTTGGTTTCAAAAGATCAATTTCATCATAATAACGAATCGTCTTAATCGGTAACTCTGTTATTTCTGAAAATTCTCCAATTCGATACATCGTATCCCTCCTCGTTTTATACTATAACACTCCAGTTAACTGGAAAGTCAAGTGGTTACTTGTATCATGGCAAAAAAAGAAAGAATGTGCAAATTCTTTCTTAAAAATACCAATCAGGAAGCCAACGCATTGATTCAATTTTCTTTTCAGAAATTGGTGTTCCTGAAGTAACTGGTAAAAAGTAGATAAAACATAGAATTACAATACATAAGAAAATAGGAATAATCATATAAAGTTTTGTTTTCTCTACTAAATCTTTTACTAATTTTGTAAGTGCTAACATGACAAATGGTAATGCTGGATAATAATGATATAAGAACATACAACGACCAATCACTAAATATGGGAAGAATAGACATAAGAAGGCAATCACTAAGATAAATACTGATTTTTCCTTTTTCCAAGCACGATAGAAGCAATAAATCATTGCAAGTGCTCCAGTCCACCAAATAACAATATTTCCTAACCCACTAATTGTTCCACGCATACCATCTACTGTACTACTTGTATAATACCAAACTGGTTTTAACATGAGTGGCCAAGTATACCATTCCGATGAGAAAGAATGCGTCGCATTTAACGTAGAATGATAATCATACATTGCCGACGTGATATCGAAGAAATCTTGTAAACTAGAAATATGATAAATAGAAACATCAGGGAATAAAAAATAACAACCTAAATAAACAGTTAGAGGAAAGAATACAAAGAAGATAAAACAACTTCCGATAATCTTTATCATTTCTTTCTTACTTTTTTCTGTTATTTTCTTCTTATTTAAGAAATAAGTACGATAAAAGTGAACAAAGAATACAATTGCAAGACCTAGTCCAGCAAATAATCCAGTCCATTTTGTTGCAATGGCAAGAGAAATACTGATACCGGACAATCCTAAGAATAATAATTTACGTGATAGTTTCGTATCGCTTGGTAAATCGATATAACGATACATGAAATAATAAGACGTTAAAATAAATAATGTAAGATGGGTATCCATCGTCCCTATTCTAGCTTGAGCAAAATGGAAATTATCGAATACCATGAATAATGCTGATAATAAAGCAAATCCACGATTTTTAAATAATGCTTTCCCAAATAAATACATTACAGCAATTAATAAAATTCCACTGATATTTCCCATGAGACGGTAATAAAATGGTGCCATACCAAATAAGGCAACTGGAATTGCTTGAATTAATTTTGCAAGTGGTGGATGAACCCATTCATAAGAAGGAAGTCCATTGGCATATTCATACGCTGCTCTTGCAAAATAAACTTCATCAAAATAAGTACTATTTTTATAACTAATTGTTTCTGGAACAGTATCTTGCTCATCTAAAAGTACCACATCGTCTTTGTTTATCGCTCGAATTCTTGCTCCACCATCTAATGTAAATTCTCCTAAAGATGCTTCTTCTGTATTTGATACTAATTTTAAATACCGCAATTCATTTGTTGGCATAAATTCTAAGTCATACCATCCAAAGACATAATCTTCTTCTTTGGTATTTCCTAATAACTCATAGTTTTCTCCATCTTCTGACCCATATACAAGATAAGACCCCTGTTTTGGACCAACAAAATATCGCATCTTAGTTACTTTACCTGTAACACCAGATACTTCATAAACATGAGAAGAATTGACTTTGTCATCCACAATAAAGGTCTGAGGATTGGTCATACTCCCTAAATTGATAAAAGAAAATATTCCATATCCAAGTAAAATAACACCTAAAATAATTACATCAATGATATCTATTTTTGCTGTTTCCTTCTTCGTAAAAAATTGTTTTAACCATTTCATATTAGTATCACCATACCCATTATATCGAAAAATTAAAAAAATTGAAAGAACTTTATTGCAAGAAAAAGAGCCCCGAATCCGTAGACCCTAGCCCTTTTATTTAATCATAAAACTAACACCTTTCTTTTCATTTTTTACAGTTATTTCATAGCCACAATAGAAAATGGTTTTCTTTACGATGGAAAGTCCTAATCCAAATTGTCCATTTATTCCTTTCTTGTAAGGAGTGAATATATCAGAAAGGATATTTGGATCAATGTTAGGTCCATCATTATATAACGTAATAGTATTTTTCTTAATTGTTACTTTTATTTTCTTTTCGGCATATCTGACAAAATTACCAAGTAAATTATAAATTACAGCTTCCCACATATCTTCAGTTCCAGTAAAAATACTGTTATTATCAATGGAAATCTCCCATTTTACGTTTGGTGCTTGCAATTTAAAATCTTGGGCAGCTTTTCGTATTACAAGAGCAACATCTGTTTTAGAACTTCGAAATTCTTTAGAATCTTTGATATAGTTTAGTTTATTAAGGTATAGTAAGGAGTGTACTTTTGATTCTAATTTCATAACTTCATCATTAATAATTTCAAGTCCTTTTTCCGTTGTTTCTACACCGTCATCAATTGCTTCAATATAAGATTTTATTACCGTGAGAGGAGTTTTAAAATCGTGCGAGATATTTTGATACATTTGGTTTTTATATTCTTCTTGCTCTTTTAACGTAATCCGCATTTCATCAATGGTATCAGATAACATTTTAAGTTCATCATCTTCCGCATATTTATAATGATCCTGATACTCATCATTTGAAATATTGTCTACTTTCTCTTTTAGATGTTCTATTTTTTTCACTAATTTTCGTGACCATAAAATGAATAGTCCAACTGCGACTAAAAATGTCACTAATAACAACGGTATAATGGTATATAAAACATCTTGTCTCATCTCTTTTATATAGCTGTCATTGGTGATGGATACTTTTTTTATATAGTCACTATATGAAGTACTATAATAATAAGTATTCCCATGGTAGTTGATTTTACCATATTCTTTATTGGTATACTTTAAAACTTGTCCTGGCGTAGCACGCTTAAATAATTTATGAAAATTATCAGAAGCAATGATCTCATTATCTGCAGTAACGTAGAGGTATACGACATCACTTGCTAATTTATTTTCACTAATACCATTATCGAGTAATTCTAAGGGTTGCTTTAAATATTGATATATATTATTTTCATAAATAGGCAGTAAGGTATTGGGTAAAATAATTCCCAGTGCAAATAGTACAATTCCAAATATGATCGCACTAATTTCTAGTAGTTGTTTTGATAAATCTGATTTTAAATTTCTCATATAAATCGATATCCAAACCCATATAATGTATTAATTCTAATATTTGGCATCTTCTTTCTTAGACGACGCACTAAATCATCCACTACACGGTCACTACCAAAATAGTCTGGTCCCCAAATATTTTTTAAGATATCATCACGACTAAATGATTTATTTTTATTAGTTAAAAACATAATTAATAAATCAAATTCTAGTGTTGTTAAATTGATTTCTTTTCCATTTTCGGTTACCACTCTTGTGTCTTTATCAATTTCATATGTTTCATAATGTACTTTATTTGTATCATGAGAATATACTCGTTTTAAAATTCTTCCAACTCTTAAAACTAGCTCTTTAGGGGAATATGGTTTTGTGATATAATCATCACTTCCAAGTTCTAATCCGATTATTTTATCTAGATCTTGATCTCTGGCAGAAGTAAAGATAACAGGAACTTCACTATCGGTTTCGCGTATTTTTTTTATAATATCATATCCACTAACAGTATCTCCTAACATAATATCTAAGATCCATAAGTGAACTTCATTTCCAACATAATTGATTGCGTCTGTTCCATTATAAAAGTTGATTACTTCATATCCTTCTTTTTCAAGATACGTTTTAATTAAATTATTTAAATTATTTTCATCTTCTACCAAACAAATTTTATACATATCCACACCTCGTTATTAGTATATCATGATTTTCTTCTCTTTTCTAGCTTATCACATCCTTTCTAAGGCTTATATAACATCAAGATTTATTTAAAATTTTCATTATTTACTTCTTTTATTTTTGAATTATTTTTTCTTTCTATCACCTCCGACACTAACATCATACCAATGAATTACGGATAGATTATTAAAAAACTATGGGAAATTATGGAATTGAAAAATATCTTGCATCAAACGCAAGATATTTTATTGTCGATATTCAAATTCATAGTCTAAAATACGGATATAATCTCCATCTTGAGCACCAAGTTCTTGGAGTTTATCATCAATTCCTAATTTTCTTAACTTTCTAGAAAAACGTAAGAATGCTTCTTCAGTTGTAAATTTTGTTAATTTGAAAATCTTCTCTATTTCTTCGCCACGAATTACCCAAACATCACCATCTTTGGTAATCGTAAATGGTTGTTCTTTCTTAAATTTATATAATACATGACTTTCAAATTTTTCTTCTTCATATAATGGTTTTTTCGCAATATGATCTAACATATCTGATAATTCATGAATGACTGGTCCAAGTCCATCTGCATGAAGAGCTGAAATTGGAAATACTTTTACATCCGGATATTTTTCTTGGAATTGTTCTAAGTTTTCCATTGCTCCTTCTAAATCCATTTTATTGGCAATGACAACTTGTGGTTTTTCCATCATCTTTTTATTAAAGGCTTCTAATTCATGATTAATAATTTCAAAGTCTTCGATTGGACTTCTTCCTTCAAATCCACTCATATCAATAATATGAGCAATTACTCTTGTTCGTTCAATATGTTTTAAGAAACGATCTCCTAGTCCTTCTCCTAATGATGCTCCTTTAATTAAACCTGGTAAATCGGCAACAACAAATGATTTTCCCTCACCAGCACGAACAACTCCTAAATTTGGCTTTAACGTTGTAAAGTGATAAGCAGCAATTTTAGGCTTACTAGCAGATATTTTAGAAATAAAAGTTGATTTCCCAACACTTGGCATTCCTACTAGTCCGACATCCGCAAGTAGTTTTAATTCTACTTTTACTTTTAAATGTTCCCCTTCTTCTCCATTTTCTGAATAACTTGGAGCTGGATTAGAACGAGTTGCAAAGGCAATATTACCTCGTCCACCACGACCTCCTTTTGCAACAACAACTTGTTCTTTATTCTTTGTTAAGTCAGCAATAATTAAACCTGTATCTAAATCTGTAATAACAGTTCCTAGTGGTACCCTTACTATTTCATCTTCTGCTTTTCTACCGTGCATTCCTTTTCCTTGGCCATTTTCTCCTTTTTTTCCTTTAATTAATTTTTTATATCGTAAATCAATTAATGTGTTGAGTCCTTCATCTACTTCAAAAATGATACTACCACCATTTCCTCCGTTTCCACCAGCTGGTCCTCCCATTTCAACATATTTTTCACGACGGAATGCCATACATCCGTCTCCACCATTACCGGCCATTAATTCTACGATTACTTCATCTATAAACATAGTATCACCTCTTCGTCCCTCTTATTATACATGAAAATTTCTTTAAAACCTAGCCTTTCACGAATTCTTTTTCTCTTTCTTTATTTCTTAAGATAACCGGGATATAAGCAACAAATGCCATACACATTCCCGTTATCTCTAATAAAATAATTGGATAATTAAAATGTCTTAAAAAAGGATATAATTGAAATACATGTTCTGGTATTTGATTCGAAAAGATATAATTGGTATTAAAAATGTAATTAAAAATCGTTGCGAAAATAAATACTAGATTAGCAACAAAGAATACTTTGATAAAATCTTTTTTCGTAATCTTTAAATCATACATATAATAAACAAGAAAACTACCTAGTAAGAAAATATGGTGACTAATAATCCATTGATAAAAAATAAACGAATCAAAACTACTTACCATTTTAGGCCATATAATCGCTGGTAATGGACCAATAAACGTAAAGAAATAAATGACATTTAACCAATTCTTTTTCTTTAATAACAATGCGATCATAAAAGAAAAACTAGAGATATAACAAAAATGAATTGGTAAATGATTTTTCCAAGAATAAATTCCATAATAAGAAAAACCATTATAATAAATAAACATATTCAAATATAAAATGATAATCAGACCATAGGTTAAAATCGTCTTATTTCTAGGACTTATATTTTTAATTTCATCACGATAATAATAAATCAGATATAATCCTAAAATCACAATAAAGGTTAATGCATTATGTAACGGACCAAATAATGTAAACTGCATCCCCGGTATTTGATCTACAAAAAATTCTCTCATACAACCGACTCCAATACTACTACAAACTATTTCAAATAAATTATATCATAATTTTTCTCCATTTAAAAAATACCATATCATTATGGTATTCTCAATACTTGACCGATTCTTAAATTATCACTTGTTAATTGATTCAACCGTTTTATTTCATCTACTGTTGTACCAAATTTTCTTGCAATATTCCATAACGTATCACCTGATACATTTTTTATGTAGCATTTTGAATTTTCAGTTTCTTAATCGAATGCCTGATTGTTAACATATAAAAATAATTATTCTCTAAAAAAATATCCTATTAATTTTTACTAAAATTAATAGGATGAGAAATTTTTAATGATTTTTTTGTAATTTTAAAACTTTTACTAACCTATTTATGATTACAGGTCTTGCAAATTGTTCTTCTAGTGTTAATACACCATTTTTATATCTACTATATGCTGCATCGTAATTACCTTGTTCGATTTGTTCAACACAATATTTTACAATGTTATTATAAATATAATGATAAATAATATCTGATTTTTCTTCTTTATTAATTATTTCAACAATTGTAGGTGCAATTTCATAATAATGCGCTATATCTTCTTTTGAAACAAATGCATCTCTAAACCATCTTAATAACGTTAACTCATAACAATTATCATCGAAGTTTTCTTGAAAATGACTCATACAAGCAGATGTTAAATAACATTTAATATCTGTGTGTTCTGTACTTCCATTTGTTGTATCAATAATATGAGCTGTTTTTGTATCACTATCAACAGCTATATGAATTGATTTATGTTCTTCTTGTGGATTATTTGTATAAACATCAACTTTTGTATCATATCTTTTGCTATTAGGTGTTGTTGTTTTAATAATTGGTTTATTATCTGACATCTTGATCATTCTCCTTTTCATTTTTATCATTTAATATTTCAATTAATATTTTTCCTATTTCGTATAATGCATATGATATACCTTCACAATGAAATATTCCATCATAATCAGCTAGGCATAATTCTAATTCTGAAACATTACTTTCTAATTGTTTATATTCTTTTTGAATCTTATAAATGTTATGATTATTAAAATAAGCTTGCCAATTTTTTGTTGTGGATAATAATTCTTTGAAATAACAAATGATTTGATTTCTTGACACTTCAAAATAAATTTCGTTTTTTAAAGTATTAATATTATTTAAATTTTTTTCAGTTTGTTCTATTATATATTTTATATTTTCATTGAAACAATTTATTTGTTCTTCACTAATATTATAACTAATGATATACAACACCTCCCATTTTTATTTCAAATACTCTTAAAGAAATCTTTACATTTAATTAATTTCAACTTGGACATATTCAAATTTTTCTTTCTTATATACTATTATAAACTTTTATATAAACAAATCAATATTTAACATAAAAAATAGTTTCTAATATCTTTTATATCGTATTTTTAAATGTTAATATAATATCTATTTGTTTATTTTGATAAATATAAATTTTTTCAACTAGATGAATGATTAACTCTCTAGTTGGATCATTCATTGATAAAAATTCATTCATATAGTTTTCTATTCCATTTTTATCTATTTTATTAGGTTCAATTAATTCAGTTTTTAATTCTTCAATCGTTAATTTGTTATTTTTGATTTCTTTTTTTATAATTTCACTTATTCTTACATATTGCTCTTCATCAATCACACTATTTAACATATCCATATAAATTTTATCTAAATTTGTAATCAATTGATTATTTTTATGTTCTAAACATTCAATTTGATGCTTCAATTTTAACATATTATCTTCAAACTCTGTATTATGAATTTTATTTTTTACTATATTTATATCTAAATTTTTTTTACAAACATCTCTAATATTATCTAGAATTACTTTTTCTAATCGTTCATAATTATTGATATGTGCTGTACAAACTTGATATTTTGAATAGGTCCTATAATAATTACAAGTCGTATAACTTCTACCAGTTTTATTTTGATATCGAATCGAAATACGATGTTTACAATCACCGCAATATAAAAGTCCATCTAATAAATAAAATCTTTTTTTCTCTGGCCTTTTTACATTTTTTGGTAATAATGTTTGTACAAGCTCAAATGTATCTTTATCAATAATTGCTTCATGAGTATTTTCTACAATCATATAATCATTAGGATTATTCTTAACAAACTTTTTCAGTTTATAATTAATCTTTTTCGTCTTCCCTTGTACAACATCTCCAGTGTATATTCGATTTGTAAGAATCGCTTTCACTGTTGTATCAACCCATACACCATGTTCTTGTGATAAACATTTTTTATTCCAAACATAATGATAATAGGATGCTGGTGTTTTTATTTTTTTTTCAGTAAGGTATTGAGCAATATAATGATAGGTATTCCCTTTAAGTGCTAAATCAAAAATTAATTTAACTACTACTGCTTGTTCTTCATTTATTACTAAATGATTTTTATTAATTGGATTCTTCCTATATCCAAATGGACATCTTCCCGATACATATAACCCATCTTTCATTCTTGAGTGAAGGCTGCTTTTGATTTTTTTCGAAATATCTTTAGCATACATATCATTCATGATGGCTTTAAAAGGAGCAATATCATTACTTGCATTATCGATAAAAGTATCGATTCCATCGTCAATCGCAATATATCTAATCTGATTCTTTGGAAAATATTTTTCGATTAACTCTCCTGTACCAATATAATCTCTTCCAAGTCTAGACATATCTTTGGTAATCACCATATTAATTTTCCCTAATTCAATATCTTTCATCATTCTTTTGAATGATGGTCTATCAAAATTCGTTCCAGAAAATCCATCATCAACATATTCATCTACTACTATATAATTATTTTCTTTCACATACTGTTTTAGTAAACTTCTTTGACTAACAATACTATCAGACTCTATATTCCCATCATCTCTTGATAATCTTATATAAAGTCCTACTTTATAATTACTATTTTCCACTATCTTTACTCATTTCTTTGACATGGAAATCATGATGATGGTTAGATTTACGATTTTGATAAATCGTATGAAACTTTTTTTGAAGTTCACTTTTTAAAACATTGGCTATTATTTCGTTGATAGATTTTTCATTTTCATTAAATTGTAAATTCACTTTATATTGAACCATAGAATTTAATACCTCCATTAAACTCTATGGCTTTAATTGTTGTTTTAGTAATACTCAAAAACTGAATCAAGTCTTAAACTATAGAAAATTCTGTCTGTCATCCTAAAAATATTCATAATTTATAGCATAAAAAAATCATCCTATTTTCTAGTTTTCTCTAAATTTTATAGGATGACTAATTTTCTAATTTATTTTTTCATATAATTTTGAATATAAAACAAACGGTTCATGCCAATCTTTATAATATCTCATAATAGCATCTCTAGATGGTAGACCTAATTTAACTAAATCTTTAGCAGCTTTTGGTATAGAATTACCATCTTTTATGTAAGCAAGAATAATATTATCAATTTCTTGTTTTGTAAATTTTGCTTTTTTCTTTTTCTTGATTACTATATTATATTTTTCACAAAATAAATCAAAAGTACCAAAATTTTTATAAATCGTACTTTCAGATATTGGAAAGATATCTAAAAAATCTTTTCTTGTATTAAATACCCTATCTCTCGTTTGAAATAATTCTTCAATATATTTGTCAATATCAGAAGTAGTTATTAGTTCATTTTTTTTAGAAATTTGAGAACCAACAAGTTTTTGAAAATTCCCCATAGTTCCAAAATACTTATATATTACTCCTGCTGTTGGCAAGTTGTTTTCTAAACACAAATTTTTCTGTGTTATTTTTCCATGCTTTTCAACAAATTTCTTTCCAGCTTCCAATACTTTATCCTTTGTCCAATTATTTCTAATTTTCAAATTAAACATATCTTTCTTCATCTCATTTAATCCTGTATATTCTGGATAATGTCTAATAATACAAGGATATGAAGGCAATCCATTATATGATTTCAAATCTTTTTCTAAAATATCACCATTGATTTTGATATAATCTTCCAAAGCTTCTTTTATTGTTTCTCTGTTCCATGCAATTGGTTCTTTTAAATTAAATGATTGTTTTAAAGTTTGAAAATCTCCATAGTATTTATATACATATTTTATCGATGGAAGATTATTATACACTCTATTAAAATCAACTTTATTTATGGTTCCCTTTTTATTAATAAAGTTTGAAATAATTAAATCAAATTTATCTTTAGTCATTTCTTCAGATTCTATTTTTGTGTTTTCAAAAGTATCAATTTCGTTCGGTTCATTAGAATCATCTTCATCTATGCTTCTACCTTCAAGAAATTTTTTTGCTTTCTCATCTAAAAGGAAATCAGTAAGTTCTTTATCATTTTTCTTTAAATTACATTCAGAACACAAAATTTGACAGTTAGATTTAATCGACTTGCCACCTTTAACATATGCCTCAATATGATCAAAATGTCCTTCATTTATAGACTTCAATTCTTTTCCGCAAGCTTCACAACATATTCTGCCATTATTTTTTTCTAAATTTTCTCTAACTATTGAAAATTTTATAGAATCAGTAAAATCTCTCATAATTATACCTCGCACATCTTAAATATTAAATATATTATACATTATTTTAGGTATGTTTTCAATCATAGTATTAATTACTATATTAAATTTAATGAAAGAGTTGATTACATATAAAAAAGTATACAATTGTTTATACTTTAATATAACTCATTATTCCCCATAAAAATTGTATCACCTGCCACGACAGTATAAGTTTTCACACTTGGTACTTTTAGTATTTGACCAATTCTTAAGTTATCACTTGTTAGTTGATTCAATCGTTTTATTTCATCTACCGTTGTACCAAATCTTTTTGCGATGTTCCATAACGTATCTCCTGCCACAACAGTATAAGTGGATACATCTTGTGGTGGTATTACCTCTCCTGTTGTTGGTATTTTTAATACTTGACCTACTAAAATCGTATCATTTGTTAAATTATTCAATCGTTTTATTTCATCTACTGTAGTACCGAATTTTTTCGCAATACTCCACAAACTATCACCTGGAACAACCGTATAAGAAATCGTATTTCCCTCTTCTGTTTCTCCATCACAAATTGCAAGTGGTGCATAAAGGGTATCAAGGGCACTCCATGTATCTCTTCCAACAATACCATCGGCTGTTAGATGGTTAATTGTTTGAAATGATTTCACTGCTGTTTGGACACTGGTATCAAAATTTCCATTGATTGGTCCATTATAATAAAGTAAATTCGTTAAAATTCGTTGTAACTCCATTACATATGGTCCACTGCTCCCAAGACGAAGTGTTGGTTTTGTTTGTATCTTACTAGCTGGCAACATATTATTTGTAAGACGAAATAAAGCATCCCAAGTATCTCTTCCAACAACTCCGGTTGGATTTAATCCTTGATCTTGTTGAAACCTTTTTACTGAGTCAGTAGTACGATTCCCAAAACTCCCCGTGATACTAGCATCATAATAACCTAATAATTTCAATTTTTCTTGTAATATCATCACTTCATTTCCCGTACTTCCTTCTTCTAATGGTGGATAACGAAATGTTGATTGTTTTTCTTCTAAATCATTATTCATAAAAACACCTCCATTACTATCATTATATTAAAATTATCAAGTATGGTTCTCTTAGATTGATAATTATTTCCTATAAAACATATAATAGATTGATAGTAGAAAGGATTTGAAAAATATGGCAAAAGGTCGCTTAGTTGTAAGTGTTTTTGTTGATAATATTGCTGAACCAATTCAAGGTGCAACTGTTCATATTAGTGGAAAAGATACCGAACTGGATCTTGTAACAGACCAATCCGGGAGAACAGAAATCATAGAATTAGACGCTCCAGATAAACGTTATTCTTTAGAACCACAAACAGAAGTTCAACCATTTAGTACTTATAATATTACCGTTACAAAAGAAGGTCTTGGTACAAGTTCAATTGTTGGGGTACAAATCTATGATGGGATTGAATCATTTCAAGAAGTATTCTTTCATACATCACAAGAAGGATATGGTAGAAATGTAACTGTTGTTACTCCCCCAACATTATGGGAAAATGGAGATCCTAAAATAATTGAAAATCCTGATAATGTAAAGCCTGAAGGAAAAGTATTACCAAAAGTAATTATTCCAGGATATATTATTGTACATGATGGTGTTCCAAGTGATACATCTGCACCTAATTATTATGTGACATTCTCAGATTATATTAAAAATGTAACTTCTTCTGAAATATATCCAAGTTGGCCAAAAGAGACATTAAAAGCTAATATTCATGCGATTGTATCTTTTACCTTGAATCGTGTTTATACGGAATGGTATTTATCAAAAGGATATAATTTTACTATTACTTCTTCTACTGCATATGATCAAAAATATACTCATAATAGAACTATTTTTGATACTATTTCTAATGCTGTTGATGAAGTATTTATGGAATATTTAACATTTCCTGATCGTGGTTATCCTTTTTTAGCGCAATATAGTGATGGAAAAAATGTCGTAAGAGATGGATGGCTCAGTCAATGGGGTTCTAAATCATTAGGAGACAAAGGATACAACTCCTTACAAATTGTAAGATACTACTATGGAAATACGATTGAACTTAGAAATGCTGAATTAGTAGATAATCTTCCCACTTCTTTTCCTGGTTATAACTTAAAAGAAGGAGCCTGTGGTGAAGAAGTAAGACAACTACAAAATGCTCTCAATAAAATACATGGTAGTTATCCGGCAATTCCAACAATTAAAAATGCTAATGGAATATTTGATTCTGATACTGTAGCTGCTGTAAAAAAATTTCAAAGTGTTTTTAATTTACCTGTAACAGGAGTTGTCAATTTTGCAACTTGGTATCGTATTTCAGCAATCTATGTAGCAGTATCCAATATGTTAAAAGGCATTTATGGATAAAAAAAAGAATGAAATTATTTCATTCTTTTACTTTACAACGATATTTACTAATTTCTTTGGTATTGTAATTACTTTTACAATTTCTTTTCCATCCGTAAATGTTTTTACATTTTCAATTTGGAACGCTAGAGCTTCCATTTCTTCTTTCGTTGCACCTGTATGTACTTCTATTTTTCCACGTACTTTACCATTTACTTGTACAACTAATTGGAATGTATCGTTTTCTAATTTACTTGGATCATAACTTGGCCAAGGAGTATCAGAAATTGCTACTTGATATCCACATAATTCATTTAATTCTTCTGTAATATGTGGTGCAATTGGATTTAATAATTGTAAGAATGTATGATAATCTTTTTTCGTAATTGTCTCTTTCGCTTCAAATTCATTTAACAATATCATTAAAGCAGATACCGCTGTATTATATTTCATATTATCTAAGTCTTCATCTACTTTTTTAATTGTTTGATTCATCATAATTTCTAAACTAGGTGTATAAGTGTCTTCATCTGTAAGATGATCTTTCATACGGTAAACACGGTCTAAGAAACGTTTACATCCTTTTAATCCATTTTCACTCCATGCAGCATCTGATGCATAATCTCCAATAAACATTTCATAGGTACGAAGAGCATCAGCACCATATTCACGAACCATATCATCTGGATTTACAACATTTCCTTTACTCTTACTCATCTTTTCACCATTAGCACCTAGAATCATACCATGAGCAACACGTTTTTTAAATGGTTCTTTAAATGGAACGAATCCTTGATCGTATAAGAAACGATGCCAGAATCTTGCATATAATAAATGTCTTGTCGCATGTTCCATACCACCATTATAATAATCTACCATACCCCAATATTTCATCGCATCTTGACTGGCAAATTCCTTGTCATTATGTGCATCCATATAACGTAAGTAATACCAACTAGATCCTGCCCAATTTGGCATTGTATCTGTTTCTCTTCTTGCTTTTTTACCACAGTTTGAACAAGTTGTATGAACCCAATCTTCTATTTTCGCAAGAGGACTTTCTCCGTTATCCGTTGGTTCATAACTTGCTACATTTGGTAACGTTACTGGTAAATCTTCTTCTTTTACTGGTACCCATCCACAATCTTCACAGTATACCATTGGAATTGGTTCTCCCCAGAAACGTTGACGAGAGAATACCCAATCTTGCAAACGGTAATTTACTTTTTTATGACCAATTTTGTGTTCTTCTAAATAGTGAAGCATCTTTTCAATTGCTTCTTTTTTATTGGTAATTCCATTTAATATACCAGAATTAACCATTTCACCATCCCCAATATATGGTTCCTTTTCAATATCTCCACCTTTGATTACTTCAATAATTGGAATATTAAATTTTTTTGCAAAGGCATAATCACGATCATCATGTGCTGGAACAGCCATAATTGCTCCAGTACCATAACTCATAAGAACATAGTCACTCGTCCAAATTTCAACTTCTTCACCAGTAACTGGATTAATTCCTGTTAATCCATTAATTTTAACACCCGTTTTTTCTTTTGTCATATCAGTACGTTCAATTTCTGACTTTTTATGTGCTTCATTACGATAAGCAATCACTTCATCATAGTTTTGAATACAATCTTTATATTTTTCAATATAAGGGTGTTCTGGTGAAATTACCATAAATGTCACACCATATAATGTATCACATCTTGTTGTAAAGACTGTTAATGCATCTTCTACTTCTTTTAATTTGAAGTTTACTTCAGCACCAACACTTTTTCCAATCCAATTAATTTGAGCTGTTTTAATACGGTCTAGAAATTCAGTTTCCTCTAATCCTTCTAGTAATTGTTCTGCATACTCACTCATTTTAAGCATCCATTGTTCTTTTTCTCTTTTTTCAATTGGTCCTCCACAACGTTCACATACGCCACCTTCTGCTTCTTCATTTGCTAAACCAATCTTACAATTTGGACACCAATTAATTTCTGTTTTTGCTTTATAAGCCATCCCATGTTTTACAAATTGTAAAAATTGCCATTGTGTCCATTTATAATAATCTGGATCTGTTGTTGAAAATTCTCTACTCCAATCAAAGGAAATTCCTAAATCTTGAATTTGTTTTTTAAATACTTTTATATTTTCTTTTACTGCTTCACTTGGATGAATGTGATTTTTAATTGCATATTGTTCTGCTGGAAGTCCAAAGGCATCCCATCCAATTGGATAAAGTACATTATATCCCATCATTCTTTTTTTACGTGCCATTGCATCAAGGGCAGTATAACTTCTTACATGTCCTACATGAAGTCCTGCTCCACTTGGATAAGGGAATTCTACTAAGTAATAAAATTTTTCTTTCTCACTTGTATTTGATGCTTCAAATGTTTTATGTTCTTCCCAATATTGTTGCCATTTTTTTTCTATCTTATTAAATTGATACATACTATCTCCTACTTTCTTTTTTTTGTAAATATTTTCCTAACACATGATAACTAAGTAAAATACTTGGAAATAAGATTACAAATCCTAATAGTAACATCCAAATAATATTTGATACTAAACTTGCAAGTGTTACCGTAATACTAATGATAAAACTATTTACCATAATGACTTTTTTTACTAACCATTTTAAATCAAATTGATTTAGTTTTAAATGATATACTTTTTTTAAATAATTGATTTCTGTACTTTTCTTCATCTTTTGTAATTTATCTTCTTTTCTCACTACAAACATCGTATAAATGAAATACACAATGATGTAAGAAAAAATCCATAAAATCAGTTGTTTCATATTCCCTCCAACATATAAAAAAAGTACTATGGATTTAAGGACGTGTGAACGTGGTACCACCTTAATTCATAATACTTTGATTATCTTTCTTGTGTTAACGCTACTATCCATGCGGCGAAGATTCGCAACTAGAAAAGCAAGTTCATGATATCAATGACAAAAGTTTTCACCAACCACTTTTTCTCTAAGCTCAGGTATATCATTACTACTCTTTTCCTTCGTCTTTCATTTACTTAGTATATTATATTATACTTGTCCAATATATTCAAGTAAATTTAAGAATAATTTAATAAATTTCTTTTCTAATCCTTTTCTTCCTAATTTACGAATAGCAATACGTTTTTTCTTAATTGGTGCATCACTAAACAAGATGCGATCAATTCGTTCTTTCATTTCTGTTTGTAACTCTAAATCACTAATAATGGATTCAATATCATCGTTAATTAAACGAACGGCATCAATTTCAATATCTTTTCCTTTACAATTGATCGTAAGTTGTCCAATTGATGGAATATTTTCTACTTCGACAACAAAGTCTGGTCCATCGACATAAGACTTACATTCTAACTTCTCACTATTAAAGTAAACAACAACATCATTTGCTTGTTTTGTATTACGGAAACGAACTTTATAATTTCTTCTATCTGGTACAATTCCACTCTTTCCTTCAATAGAACGAATAATCATTGTATAATTACTTGGTAAATAATTATATTCAATAGAAGTTAATAGATAAAAGCCTCTCTTATATAGATCACTTACTCCATCATCTTCATATAAATTATATTGATTACTCTTACCAGGGAAAACATGGATTTCCATATTTTTTGGTGGGTTAATATCATTTAAGCGTTCATTATCTCCAAGGGTAATAATTGCTCCTGCTTTCGCAAAAACGGGATAATCTTCATCTTTAAAGAAGGAAATATATTCTCTACCACCTGGAAATTTCTTTCCTGTCATAAAGTCATACCAAGTACCATCTGGAATATAAAATTTATGAACAGAACGATTCATGACATAATCTTTCTTATGAATAATTGGACTTACAAATAATTCTGTTCCTAAATAATATTCATTACGATAACGAATATCATCATAATATTCTGGAGCTTTATAGAAAATTGGCATTACAAGTGGCATTCCATATTTATAATATTTATAAGATTCAGCGTATAAATATGGAATTAATTTTTTACGAAGCGTTAAATAACGTTTTACAATTTGTGATGTTTTATAACTCCAACGCCATGGCTCTCTCTTATAATATTTTCCTGCTTCACTACCAAATTTTAAGATAGGACTAAATGTTCCTAATTGAACAAATCTTGTATATAATTCATTATCTTCTGTTCCTTTATAGTATCCTCCAATATCATGAGCAAAGAAACTAACTCCATTATTGGCAGCACTAACATTATAAAATGGAACTTCTCTTAACGTATCCCATCCTACTGTAGAATGTCCAGCATATAATACTGGATATTTATGCGGATTAACAAGAGAATTATTCGATAAAAGTAGTGGACGACGTTTATAATCACGTTTCATATCATTAAATTCGTAATGATTTAAAGCCCATAATCCTGATAAATTATTAGGATCACGATAAGTAATATTATAAAAGTCAACACCAATCGCATCTAATGGATGGATAAGTAGTTTTAAATATACTTCTAAAAAGTGGGGATTTAAAATATCAAATGCGACAACTCCATCTTTATCAGCTGGTAAATAGTTAATTACTTTATCATAATAAGCTTCACCTGGATAAATTCCATCTCCAGGATTAATTTCTAATCCAACACGAATTCCTTGTGAGTGTAGATATTCAATCATACCAGCTGGATTACGGAATTTATTTTGATTCCAAGTAAATCCTGATTCTACTACTTTTTTACCAAGTTGATTTTTTTCATGCCAATCAGAATTTAATACTAAAACAGATAGTGGTATTTCTTCATCTTCAAATTTATCAATTAATTCTTTTAACGAAGTATCATCATATCCAACGTTTCTACTCCACCAACTACCTAGAGCGAATCTTGGAATTAAAGCTGGCTCACCTGTTAAATAAAAATAATCTTTTAAACATTGCGCAAAATCTTTTAAATATAAGAAAACATAAACATCTGCATACCCTGGTTCTCTATTTGTAATAGAACCATCCTCATTGTATACAATTCCACTATTATCATAAATAGCAGCAAATCCATCAGCAGAATATAATCCTTTACTAAATTTTACTTTTCCATCTGTCATATCCATCGTAAGACCTGGAGTACCATAATTTCTAACTTCTGGATGTTTATAATACCAAATACGATCTGTATTTAATAATTCAATTCTTAAATTCGCAGTCGAATTATATTTTGCTCCCTCAAATGGTCTTTCTTTCATATAAGTCATACGGAAATATTTGGTCGCAATTTGTAACACACCCGCTTCATCATGATAGCGAAATTCTGCTTGAGGAAAATCTCGTTTCTCAACAATTTGTGTCGGACGATCTTCAAATTTACCATTTGGATGATATTCTAAACGAATCAGACGTTCTGTTAAAACAGTAATACGATATTTTTCTCCTTTAAAAATATTTTTTTGATTTGCCTTTGCTCTGTTATAATCTACTCTAAAATGTTCACCTAAATTCGCCATACTATCCCTCTATTCTTTTTTATCTTCTTTTATATTATACCAATTTTTTATAAAAGAAAAAAGTATTTTACAAAAACTAATAGAAAAGAATAAAAAACTCAACTACTTAAAGTTGAGCCTTTCTATCATCTTGACTTTAGAAAACACATTTTTTCTCACTTTGTCTTTTTAAAAAGTGTATTGACATTAATTAGAAACTACCACAGCACGAGATGAGTTATTACTACTTTCGAACCCTCCATTTCGACTTGTACGAAACACACCTGCACTAGAATTGCTATTATAGTATCCACCTCGTCCAATCCAAGGATCAGTTGAATGAGGCATATAGCCATAATCGTCATACCAATGCTTTGGATAAGATGATGTATATACTTCTTTCATCGCATCTCCTAATTTACTGATACTATGATTAGATGCATCTGTATTATAATCATATTTATCATAGTATTTACTATCTGGAGCACTTGTAAATCCACTACTTGCCGTATTAAAATTTCCATCTTGTTTTACACTACTAGCCATTACGTATTCATATGCTCCTCCACTCATATCGAAGATTCCTGTAATGTTTCCTGTTGTACTTTGATTGTACGTTCCATTTCCTTTACTTCCGTAAGCATTTTTGCAAGTGCTTGTAGTACTTTCCGTTACGCTATCTGCTCCACATCCTGTTATAAAATTACTATTATTATTTAAAATGATTTCACTGTTTTTCCCGTATTTACTATGTGATAGGTATGCAACCGCTCCCCATTCTATATTCTTCATCATATGAGAATCATAACTACTTAATCCATAATTACTGTCCATACTTTTTATAATATTAAATAATGAACTTACATTTTGATTTCTTAAAGAGGATACATTTGGTTTAATCGTTGGACTTGACGCTGTTCCTGTCATTTCAAATTTTCCTACCCACATTCCTGATAATTCTGTACTTCCCAACGTAAAGGCTGGATGTGTTAACCATTCTCCATTTTTTGTTCCTGTACTTTTTGATGTACTATTACTTTCAAATTCGATTTTAATTTCTTGTGGTTGTGATTCTTTACCTTCTACATTCCATAATTGATATTTATATCTTGGTATCCATACATAATAAGCTAGTATATCTGATTCTGTGATTGCTGTTCCAGGAGTAGCGCTTTTATACTTGTCTCTTGAATCGTTTGTAACAGCTACGGCATTCGCCCATTTCTTTTGGTCGTAATCATACCATTTAGAATTAACATCTGCTTTGACTGTCTTTCCGTTACTATCAAATGTTACAGGAATTATTCCATCTTGAACCACTGGAGCTCCGTCACTACTACTTCCCCCTCCTGTAACACATTCTGCTTCTGTTTTCTTACTTTCATCGATTGTTACTTCTTCTGTATCGTAGTCTTTTACTACACAAAAACCATTAATCCATGCACGAAGTTGGGTATCCATTTCTTCATTAATATCCAATGTAAATTTTGTTGGTTTTGTTCCCTTCATCGGTAGATTACTACCTTCATCATAATGATATGGTGGATTGACATTTTCAATTCCAGATGTTGCGGCAGCAAGTTCTCCTGCTTTAATCACACTATATCCTGCATCTCTGGCTGCACTCTTTTTCGCATCATTTATTACATTCATGATTAATGGAGTTGCGATTAGGGCGATAACTGCTAGTATGACGATAACTGCAAGTAACTCTATTAACGTAAATCCTTGTTTTGCTTTTTCCTTCATTCTTTTACTCACTCCTTCTATTCTATTAGTAGTATATCTTTTTTTAGGTATACCTTCAATACACTTTTTTCGATGTTTTTTCATAAAAAAGAGGATACTAAATCATCCCCCCAATTTCTGCTATTTACTAATGAAAGAGACTTTTATTCTTTTCATTTGCATCATAACAGATTAATCTTATAGTATCAATCAATTATTAAAGTACTGACTTAGAAATACTGATTACTGGACGTACACCATAGTAATTATTATTTTTCACTTCTGAATAATATAAACGTCCTGCATAACGTACATACCACGCATTATTTGCTACTGAAAGAATTGGAGAACTTGTCCAATATCCCATTGTACTACTA
This sequence comes from uncultured Bacilli bacterium, assembly GCA_944358795.1. Lineage (GTDB taxonomy): Bacteria > Bacillota_I > Bacilli_A > RF39 > UBA660 > MGBC107952. The sequence continues at coordinate 46,725 of CALVRW010000015.1, forward strand.
TCATTTACATCACATCCCCAAGAAGTACATCCTTGTGTATAATTAAATAACCATTTATATTTTGCTTTTCCCTGTGCAATACTTGGGTCGTTTTGTTTATTCGTTTCAAAGTAAAACCAATTATCTTTTCCAGCTACATTCGCATCAAATCCTGTATTTCCTGTAATTTTCGCAATTTCATTTGCGCCAATTAATCTAGGATTCAAACTACTATTCCATGTTGCTGTATCACTATTAAGTACTGTTTTTACTTCTTTCATTTGTGAATTACTACCACTAGAATTCCATGCGACTTTAGCAGTTGTATTATGATCAAGAATAACATTGACAGTACTACTATTTTCACTATCGTTAAATGCATGCCATTTCATACACCCAGTTTTTGTTCCTGTTGTACTCTTTGCTTCGCTAGAACTACATTTTTGATTTGTTTCTGGATTAAAATAAATAACTGTTCCATTATCATATTTAGGATATTTTATACTTGCAGTACAACTTTCACCCTGTTTTAATAATTCATAATTTGCTTTCTTTTTATTATCCGTTACAATTTTAACATATCGATCAGGTTCTAAAGTTGTACCTGTTTCTAAATCTTGAACTGGTTCATCTAACAAGTCGGCATCAATTAATTCTTGAATTAATACACAACTTGTTTGATTAGGTTTTAAATTTTCTTCTGAGTATAAATATGCGGCATGAAAAATGATTTCTTTTTGTGTTTCTGATATTTGTTTTTGATTATTCTTTACTTGATTCAAAATGAGTGGTACTGCTAAAAGACAAATAATACTAAAAATTGTTAGTACAGCAAGTAACTCGATTAATGTAAATCCTTTTTTTTTCATACGCTCACCCCTTACCCATTACATGGCGTTTCTGAATATTTTGCATGAAATTGACCATTCTCATCCATTGATACTGTAACACAACCATTCATTTTACTTCCATCTTTAGGATTAATAATATCCTTATCTTCAACAACATCTCGTTCTTTTAATAATGTTAATGAAAGCTTAGCTGAAGTAGTATCATCCGGTAATATTTCACTGATATTTTCGGCAACAAACCCTTCCGTTGCTCTTTCTATTTCAAAGATCTGATTTTGATATGCTTTTTCTTTATTTTGACTAATAATTCTTCCAACAGTAGGAACTGCTACTAACGCAATGACTGCTAAGATTACAATCACTGCTAATAATTCTATTAATGTAAAAGCTTTTTCATTCATTTTAACCATATTCTCACCTATTTTACTTTCTCTTACACTGTATCACATTTAGAAATTCTTTTCAAGATATTAATAAAAAAGAGAAATAAAATTATTTCCCTAATCTTTCTTCAATACGAATTAATTGATTATATTTACAAATTCGGTCTGTTCTAGATAAAGAACCTGTTTTAATTTGTCCTAAATTAAGTCCTACTGCTAAATCTGCAATTGTTGTATCTTCTGTTTCTCCACTACGGTGTGAAATAATTGTTTTATAATTATTTTTTCTAGCAAGTTCAATTGTTTCAATTGTTTCAGTAATGGTACCAATTTGATTTACTTTTAATAAGATTGCATTACCAGCATGTTTATCAATTCCCATTTGTAAACATTTTTTATTCGTTACAAATAAGTCATCTCCAACTAATTGTACTTTATCACCTAAGCGTTCTGTAATTAAAGTAAATCCTTCCCAATCGTTTTCATCTACTGGATCTTCAATTGAACAAATTGGATATTTATTACATAATTCTTCATAAAATTCTACTAATTCTTCGGTAGTAAGACTTCTTCCTTCTCCTACTAATTCATATTTACCATCTTTATAAAATTCACTAGCAGCAACATCGATTGCAAGTTTTACATCAACACCAGGTTGATATCCAGCTCTTGTAATTGCTTCCATAATAAGTTCGAATCCTTCGCTGTTACTTTCTAAGTTTGGTGCAAATCCACCTTCATCTCCAACTCCAGTTGCTAATCCTTTTTCATTTAATACTTTCTTTAAATTATGGAATACTTCTGCTCCTACACGTACTCTTTCTTTGATACTATCTCTTTGTGGAATAATCATAAATTCTTGGAAATCAAGTTTATTATCGGCATGAGCACCACCATTGATAATATTCATCATTGGTACTGGTAATGTTGTTCCGTTACCAATGTATTCATATAATTCTTTTCCAGCATCTTTAGCCGCTGCTTTTAATACAGCCATAGAAATACCTAAAATAGCATTAGCACCATATTTACTTTTTGTTTCTGTTCCATCTAGTTCGATCATTTTTCTATCAATTGCTTCTTGATCATTCGCATCCATTCCAATTACGGCATTTCTTAAATCTCCATTTACATTTGATACTGCTTTTAATGTACCTTTTCCTAAATAACGATTTTTATCTTGATCACGTAATTCTAATGCTTCTCTAACACCTGTTGATGCTCCACTTGGTACAGCTGCTCTACCCATAATACCATTTTCTAAGTATACATCTACTTCTACTGTTGGATTTCCTCTTGAATCTAAAATTTCTCTTCCTATTACATCTTTAATTTTTGTCATAATATCCCTCTTTCTATAAATTTTCTACATACTGTTTATATAATTTTCCACGTTCTTCAAATGATTGGAACTGGTCTTGTGATGCACAAGCTGGACTAAATAAAATTACATCCTCTTCTTCAGATAAATTATAAGCAACTTTTACCGCACTTTCTAAATCATCTAATACAACACAATCTATTTGATTTTTTAAACAAAATGTTTCTATTTTTTCTTTTGTTTGTCCATAACATACAACATGTTTTACATACGTCATGGAATCTTTTAATTCATCGAAAGATTGTCCACGATCTAATCCTCCAAGAATTAAAATAACGGGTTTTTGAAATGATGAGAGTGCAATGATGGTTGATTGATTATTGGTTGATTTTGAATCATTATAAAATTCTCTTCCCTCTAATCTTCTTACGTATTCCATTCGATGTTCTACACCACTAAAATCATTTAAAACACTTTTAATTGCTTCATTTGAAACATGGAACTCTTTGGCTGCTGCAATGGCACACATAATATTTTCATAATTATGATTTCCCTGTACGCGAATCATATCTAAATCAATCACTTTTTCATCTAAATAATAAATCGCTTGATTCTTTATGCAGAGATCACTATCTGTCTGACTTGAAAAATATAATTTTCGTGAAGGTATTTCTTTTGTTAATTCTACTACATCTTGATTATCTTGATTTAATATTGCAAGGTCATGTTTCGTATGATGATTAAAAATACGTTTTTTAATTTGTTTATAATTTTCATAAGTTCCATTAAAATCTAAATGTACTTGTGATAAATTCGTTAAAATACTAATATTAGTTTTAAAATCATACATATCATGTAGCTGATGATCAGATATTTCTAGTACTAAAATATCACCTGCTTTAATCTGATTTACTAAACTAGATAATGGATATCCAATATTTCCTCCAAGGTGTGCAGGTAGTCCACTTTCTTTTAAAATTTCATATAAGATAGTAACTGTTGTTGTTTTTCCATTTGAACCGGTTACTCCGATAATTGAAATATCTTTTGGTAAAAAGGTATATGCCATTTCTACTTCGTTAATAACAGGTATTTTTAATTCTAATGCTTTTTGTACACAAGGATGTGATCTATGAATTCCTGGGTTTTTAATCACATAATCAAATGAATCATTTAAGAACTTTGTTGGTTCCTCTGTTACGATGAAATCAACACCTAATTCTTTTAATACTTGAACATCTTCTTCCTTTTGTTCTTTTTGATCGGTTACTAAAATTTGATTATGATGAAGTGCAAGTAATTTTGCTGCCTCAAATCCACTTTTCGCCATCCCTAATATCAAAATTTTCTTATTCTTAAACATATTACCACCCTACTTTATTATAACATTCTAATACTCTCTTGTTAAGCAGTAGACACTCTTTTTTACACCAAAATAATAACATTTTTTGATATCCCTAAATTTGTATTATTTCTTTTATTTATGGTATAATAATGTAATTAGAAAGGACTGATTTGATGCAGATACGAGAGTTAACAAATGAACAATTTAAACAATTCGCTTCTGTATATCCAATGAGTAGTATTTATCAAACGATTGAATATGCTCTCGTTATGAATCATCAGAATTATCAAAGTTTATTATTAGGTTATATTGATGATGCGAATAATTTAGTAGCTGCATCACTTGTTTTAATCGAGCGATTAAATGGTTTTAAATATGCATATGCTCCAAGAGGATTTTTAATTGATTACCAAAATGAAGAGCTAGTTAAAAATTTTACCACCGCATTAAAACAATATCTTGGAAAAAAAGATGTCATTGCAGTTAAAATTAGTCCTATGATTCCTCGTATTATTTACGACGAAAAAACAAAGATGACCTATCAAAATAATCAATATGATAGAATCTATGAAATATTAAGAAAATATGGATATTTCCACATGGGTTATAATCTATACTTTGAAGCACATAAACCAAGATTTGAAGCAATTATTGATATGAATAAACCTTATTATCAAATCTTTCAACATTTTAAAAAACAAGTACGTACTAAAATTAGAAGTGCTGCCAAAAAAGGAGTACAAATCTATAAAGGAAACGAATCTAACTTAGAATATTTATACTTACAAGCGAAAGATAATTATCCAAGAGATTTAAAATATTATCAAGATTGTTTTCAATATATGGGAAAAAAGAATATGATGGAATTCTTTTATGCCAAAGTGAATACTGAACAATATTTAAAAACTGTCAAAAAACAATACGAATACTATGAAACAAAAGTTGGACAAATGAATCAACTCATTCAAAAAGCGGATGCGAAAAAGAAAAGTCGTCTATTAAATAAAAAAATGAAATTAGACTTAGAATTTGCTAACTGTCAAAAAAATCTTGTAAGTGCGACAAATTTACTTGCTGAATTTCCAGATGGTGTGATTACCGCATCTATTATGGTTTCCTTACATAAAGATGAAGTAAGAGTTTTAGCAGATGGATATGACACTCGTTTCAAATCATTTCATTCTAAAAACTTTCTTATTTGGCAACTCATAGAACGTTATTCGAAATTAGGATATAAAAAATTTAACTTAGGCGGAATGTCAGCAATGAACATTACAGATAATCCTTATCAAGGATTAAATCAATTTAAATTAAGTTTTAATCCTCAAGTATATGAATATATTGGTGATTTAGAATTAATTACAAACCGTATGTTATATCGTCTATATCGAAATACGGCACCAATTAGAAATATAATAAAAAAATAATTTCTATTCAAGAAATTATTTTTTTATTATTTTTGGATATACTAATGATAATTGAGGTGATAAGAATGAGACAATTACTTAGTATGGTAGTATTAGGATGTCTCTTATTTGGTGGTTTTTTGTATGTAGTAGGAAGAATTACCAAGCCAATTGAAAGACAATTAAATAGCCATCAAACACTATATATTTTAACAGAAGAACATGTAGAGGAAGTTGAAGAATCAATCAAACATTATATTACAGCTGTAGAAAATGATATTAAAATAAATATCAATCAAAATAATAATTATAAATCACCAAGACAATGTAAAGTTGGAAAAAATCCTCGTTTTTGTAAAATTAGTTACCGCGAATATATTTATGTTGGAATCGTTGATCATTATCCAAGTGAAGGAGTAATTAAATTTGATACCAAAGGAAATGTGGTCGGAGGAAATATGAAAATCTACCGCTTCTCTTTTCAAATAAATCCTGATGGCACACTTACGAGAAAATAAAAAAATAGATTACATTTTGTAATCTATTTTTATTATACTAGTAATTATTCAACAACTTCTGAAACGTTACCAGCACCAACTGTTCTACCACCTTCACGAATAGAGAATTTAGTTCCATTTTCGATAGCGATAGGAGCAATTAATTCAACTGTCATTTCAACGTTGTCACCAGGCATAACCATTTCTACACCTTCTGGTAATTCAATAACTCCTGTAACGTCTGTAGTTCTGAAATAGAATTGTGGACGGTAGTTACTGAAGAATGGAGTATGTCTTCCACCTTCTTCTTTGCTAAGTACATAAACTTGAGCTTTGAATTTTTTGTGTGGAGTAACACTTCCTGGTTTAGCTAATACTTGACCACGTTCAACATCTTCACGAGCAATACCACGTAATAATACTCCAGCATTATCTCCAGCTTCTGCGTAGTCTAATTGTTTACGGAACATTTCGATTCCTGTAACAACAGCTTTTTGAGTTTCTTTAATACCAACGATTTCAACTTCATCGTTAAGTTTTAATTGTCCACGTTCAACACGTCCTGTAACAACAGTTCCACGACCTGTAATTGTGAAAACGTCTTCAATTGGCATTAAGAATGGTTTGTCATTTTCTCTAACAGGATCTTCAATCCAGCTATCAACAGCATCCATTAATTCATTAATTGATTCAACATATTTAGCATCTCCTTCAAGAGCTTTTAATGCTGATCCACGAATAATTGGAGTGTTGTCTCCGTCGAATCCGTATTCGCTTAATAATTCACGAATTTCCATTTCAACTAAGTCTAATAATTCTTCATCATCAACCATATCACATTTGTTCATGAATACTACCATACGAGGTACTCCAACTTGACGAGCAAGTAAGATGTGTTCACGAGTTTGTGCCATAGGTCCATCAGTTGCAGCAATAACTAAGATTGCTCCATCCATTTGAGCTGCTCCTGTAATCATGTTTTTTACGTAGTCAGCGTGTCCTGGACAGTCAACGTGAGCGTAGTGACGTTTGTCAGTACGATATTCAACGTGAGCAGTGTTAATTGTAATTCCACGTTCTCTTTCTTCTGGTGCTTTATCGATATTAGCATAGTCTTCGAATTGAGCATATCCTTTATCAGATAATACTTTTGTAATAGCAGCAGTTAAAGTTGTTTTACCGTGGTCTACGTGTCCAATTGTACCAATATTCATATGTGGTAACGAACGGTCAAATTTTTCTTTTGCCATATTAAATTTCCTCCTTTATTTATCTACATTTATTATTTTATAGAAAATCACTTAAAATATCAAGTATTTTTCAGTAATTTTGCTATCTTTATTGAAATAATCAGGAAGGGATTATCCCCTACCTAATTAATTTCCTCCATTTTTCTTAATGATTTCATCAGCAATGTTTTTTGGTGTTTCTTCATAGTGATCAAATACCATAGTAAAGTTTCCTCTACCTTGTGTATTACTACGTAAACTTGTTGCATAACCAAACATTTCTGATAGTGGTACCATTGCATCAATTGCAAGGGCATTTCCACGTGATTCTTGTCCTAGTGGACGTCCACGACGAGAAGTAATATCTCCCATAACGTTTCCTAGGTATTCATCAGGTACGATTACTTGAACTTTCATAATTGGTTCTAGTAATACTGGTTTACATTTATTTTTTGCTTCTTTTAAAGCTAAACTTGCAGCAACTTTGAATGCCATTTCACTAGAGTCTACATCGTGGTAAGAACCATCGAATAATGTTGCTTTTACGTCTACCATAGGGTATCCAGCAAGTACTCCAGTTTTCATTGCATCTTGAAGACCTTTATCAGTTACTGGAATATATTCACGAGGAACTACTCCACCAACAACTGCATCAACGAATTCATAACCCTTATCTGGATTTGGTTCAAATTTGATCCATACATGTCCATATTGTCCACGTCCACCAGATTGTTTAATGTATTTTCCTTCACATTCTGCAGCTTGTGTAATTGTTTCACGATAAGATACTTGAGGTTGACCAATATTTGCTTCAACACCAAATTCTCTTTTCATACGGTCTACAATAATGTCTAAGTGAAGTTCACCCATACCTGCGATAATTGTTTGACCAGTTTCATGGTTTGTACTTGCTCTAAATGTTGGATCTTCTTCACTTAATTTTTGTAAAGCGATTCCCATTTTGTCTTGATCCCCTTTAGATTTAGGTTCAATTGCAAGTTCGATAACTGGTTCTGAGAATACCATTGATTCTAGAATGATTGGATTCTTTTCATCACATAAAGTATCTCCAGTTGTCGTGTTTTTAAGTCCTACAGCAGCAGCAATGTCTCCTGTATATACTTCACTAATTTCTGTACGATTATTCGCATGCATTTGTAAGATACGTCCAATACGTTCTTTCGCATCTTTATTAGAATTTAATACATAAGATCCACTCTTTAAATGTCCTGAGTAAACACGGAAGAATGTTAATCTTCCAACGAATGGGTCTGTCATTACTTTGAATGCTAATGCACTAAATGGTTCAGAATCTGATGGATGACGAACAATATCATCACCATGTAAATCTGTTCCTTTTACTGATTCAATATCAGTTGGTGCTGGTAAGTAATCAATTACCGCATCAAGTAATAATTTAACTCCAGTATTTCCTAATGCAGTTCCACACATAACTGGGAAGAACTTAACATCAAGTGTTCCACGGCGAATTGCACGTTTTAACATATCTACTGGGATTTCTTCTCCCTCTAAGTAAAGATTCATTAATTCATCGTCAAATTCAGCAACTGCTTCAATTAATTCAGCACGTTTTTCTAAAACGATGTCTTTATGATCTGCTGGGATTTCAATTTCTTCAGCATTTTCTGCTTGTTCTCTATCATAGTGATAACATTTTAATGTTACTAAGTCTACGATTGTTTTGAATTCACTTTCAGCACCGATTGGCCATTCAATTGGAGCATAGTTTACTCCTAAACGGTCTTTAATCGTTGTTAAGCAATATTCAAAATCTGCTCCCATTTTATCCATCTTATTACAGAAGATAATACGAGGTACTTTGAATTCATCAGCTTGACGCCATACAGTTTCTGTTTGTGGTTCTACTCCAGCTTGTGTATCTAAAAGAGCAACTGCTCCGTCTAGTACACGAAGTGAACGAGAAACTTCTACTGTAAAGTCTACGTGACCTGGAGTATCGATAATATTTAAACGATATCCTTTCCAATAAGCAGTAGTAGCGGCTGACGTAATCGTGATTCCACGTTCTTGTTCTTGTTCCATCCAGTCCATAGTACCTTCACCATCATGAGTTTCCCCAATCTTGTGAATTTTACCAGTATGGAATAAGATACGTTCTGAACAAGTTGTTTTTCCGGCATCGATGTGAGCCATGATACCGAAGTTACGTGTATTTTCTAAACTATATTCACGAGCCATATTCTCTATTTCCTTTCTTAAATCTGATTACCAACGGTAATGAGCAAATGCTTTATTTGCTTCTGCCATTCTGTGAGTATCTTCACGTTTTTTAACAGCTCCACCGATTCCGTTACTAGCATCAACGATTTCGTTTGCTAATTTTTCAGCCATAGAATGACCTCCACGGTTACGAGCATTTTCTTTTAACCAACGAAGTGCTAAAGTTTGAGCTTCATCTGCTCTAACTTCCATCGGTACTTGGTAGTTTGCTCCACCAACACGACGAGTTTTAATCTTTAACGCTGGTTTGATGTTTTCCATAGCAGCTTCAAAAACTTCCATTGGATCTTTATTTGTTTTTTCTTTCACCATATCGAATGCATTATATACAATCGTTTGTGCTTTTCCTTTTTTACCATCTAACATAATTGTATTAATTAATTTTGTAACAACTTTAGAATTGTAAATAGGATCTGCTAAAACATCTCTTTTTACTGCACGATTTTTACGCATAGGTTTCTCCTTTCTTTTTTATTTTAAACAGTGATTATTTTTTCTTTGGTTTTTTAGTACCGTATTTACTACGACCTTGACGACGAGCATCAACACCAGCCGTATCTAATGTACCACGAATAATATGGTAACGAACTCCGACTAAGTCCTTAACACGTCCTCCACGAATTAATACAACACTGTGTTCTTGTAAGTTATGTCCTTCTCCAGGAATATAAGCAGTTACTTCCATGTTATTACTTAATCTAACACGAGCATATTTACGTAACGCTGAGTTTGGTTTCTTTGGTGTCATTGTACCAACACGAGTACATACTCCACGTTTTTGTGGTGCATTTAAACTAGTATATTTCTTTTCTTTACTGTTAAATCCAATTCCAAGTACTGGTGCTTTACTTTTTCTAGTCTTGTTGCTTCTACCTTTTCTTACTAATTGATTAATTGTAGGCATTTCGTATCCTCCTCTCCACTACACACATCCAGGTGTTTCACATTTTCCCTTAATTAAAGATTTACCTAAGTAAACCTTAATTAAATGCAATAATAATATACCACTTAATCCTATGTGTGTCAATATAAAATAGACGATTTTTCAAACGAAAAAGAAGTTAGTTTCCACTTACTTCTTTCGTTACATCATACCCTTTTGTTTCATAGATTGTTCCACATCTTAAATAAGTTGTATAATTCTCATTTAATTTATCATATTCTACATATCCTAAGCAATCCACATTCGAATCTTCCACAGAATAAATAGTAGGAATATATTCATTTTGAATCAGTGTTGGTAATGTAACAAACTCTATATCATTTGTTGTACTATTTACTTTAAAATATGGAATACTTTTTTCTGCAATCTTATCTTCTAACTCTTGATAAGTACTAGTTTCAATTGTTCCTGACTCTTCTAACTTTTCTGGATCTTCTGCTGTATAATCAATTGCTGGAATATCAGAAGATATACTTGGATGTTCTGTTTCTAATTGATGATATAAAACAGACACAATTGTAATCGATAGTAATAGAACAAAGATAAATGCGATTACATCTACTTGCCCAAATCCCTTTTCATTCATTTTATCACCTTCTTTTAGAATAGTTCATTTTCTTCTTCAATTTCTTTTAAACGATATAACTTCGCAGGTCTTCCTGTTGTACCTTCTGTCTTGTAACCTGTTTCCTCAATTAAATCATTCTGCATAAAACGTTTTCTAAAATTACGTCTATCTAAAGGATGTCCCAATGCTGATTCATACACACGTTGCATTTCTGGTAAAGAGAAATCACTTGGAAATAGATATTTTAATCCTATTTTATTCATTAATAATGTTTGTAATTGCTCGATCGATGACTCAATGATTTCTAAGTTATCAAATCCAACTTTTGGTAGATTGCGAATTGGAAACCAGTCTAATTCTTCTTTCGAAATTTCTTTCTGTTTCAACTCTACTGTCTTACTATCTACTAAACAAACATGATTAATTCCAATAACACGTTTTTCTACTTTACGATCTACAGCACTAAACGTATTCCCTTCTTTAATAAACGTTACTGGAAGCCCAGCTTGTTCTTCTAAACAAGAAGAAATCGTTTCTTCCAAAGAAATATCTTTCTTAATCATTTTACTAGGTAAAATCCAATACCCCTTATATGGTTCTTTTTTATTTTTTTGAAGTAATACACAAATCTCACTATTCATAACAGTAAAAATTGTTGCGATTGCTTCAACATAATTCAGCTCACCTTTCATATTATCTCCTTTGTGTTCTAAATACACGGACTATTATAAAATCTTTTACCCGGTTTGTCAAGTAGAAATGACAGGTTACCACGAAGTTATAAAACCACAACTTGCAAGCAAGTTGTGGTTTTTCCTTTCGTTATCCTTATTTTACAAATTACTTCTATATCTTCTTTTCCTTATTCTTTCTTCTAAGAGATAGTCGCTAGCGACTAGTTGCTGACCACGACACCACGAGCCGAGACGACACTGTCCCCGCTACCGCTGTAGTGGAACGAGGAGAACACACCCGCGTTCGAATTAACGATGCAGTGACCACCGCGGTACACCCAAGGGTAGGACGAGAGAGGCATATATCCGTAATCATCATACCAATGTTCATATGATGAAACGTAAACTTCTTTCATCGCATCTCCTAATTTACTAATACTATGATTACTATTACTTGTATTATAATCATATTGGTCATAATATTTACTATCTGGGGCACTCGTAAATCCACTAGTTGCCGTGTTAAAACTTCCATCTTGTTTTTTACTATTTGCCATTACATATTCATAAGCTCCTCCACTCATATCAAAGATTCCAGTAATGTTCCCTGTCGTACTTTGATTATACGTTCCATTTCCTTTACTTCCGTAGGCATTTTTACAAGTGCTTGTACTACTTTCACTAGCACTATCTGCTCCACACCCGGTTGTAAAATTACTATTGTTGTTTAGAATAACTTCTCCATTTTTTCCATATTTACTATGTGATAGGTACGCAACTGCTCCCCATTCACTATTTTTCATCATATGGCTATCATAACTGTTTAATCCATAATTACTTCCCATACTTTGAATAATATTGAAGAATGAACTGATATTTTGATTTCTTAAGGAAGTTAAATTTGGTTTGATGGTTGGACTTGATGATGTTCCTGTCATCTCAAATTTTCCTACCCACATTCCTGATAATTCTGTACTACCAAACGTAAATGCCGGATGCGTTAACCATTCTCCATTTTTGGTTCCTCTACTTTTTGGAGTACTCTTACTTTCAAATTCGATTTTAATTTCTTGTGGCTCGGATGCATCCCCATCTACATTCCATAATTGATATTTATACCTTGGTATCCATACATAGTAAGCTAAGATATCTGATTCTGTGATTGCTGTACCAGCACTTGCATTTTTATACTTGTCTCTTGAATCATTTGTTACTGCTACAGCATTGGCCCATTTCTTTTGATCGTAATCATACCAATCACCATTAACATCTGCTTTTACTGTTTTTCCATTACTATCAAATGTTACTGGGATCATTCCATCTTGGATTACTGGGGATCCATCATTACTACTTCCTCCTCCAGTTACACAATCTTTTTCTGTTTTCTTGCTTTCATCGATTGTCACTTCTTCTGTATCATAATCTTTTACAACACAATATCCATTAATCCAAGCACGAAGTTGTGTTTTCATTTCTTTATCTATATCAAGTGTAAATTTGGTTGGTTTCGTTCCTTTCATTGGTAGGTTACTACCTTCATCATAATGAAATGGTGGATTAACACTTTCAATTCCTTCGGTTGCTGCTTTTAATTCTCCAGCTTTTATCACACTATATCCTGCATCTCTTGCTGCACTTTTCTTCGCATCATTAATCACATTCATAATAAGTGGTGTTGCGATTAGTGCGATAACTGCTAATATAACGATAACCGCAAGTAACTCTATTAACGTAAATCCTTGATATGTTTTTTCCTTCATTCTTTTATTCACTCCTTCTATTCTATTAGTAGTATACCATTTTTCGGGTACACCATCAATATACTTTTTTCGACAAATTTTTTAGAAAAATCACTTCCTTTAATTATCTCTTTTTCATACAAAAAATAGGAGGAGGGCTAAATCGCCCCCCCTATTTTTGCATTTTGCTAACCAATTTAAATCATACTGCTAGCAATATAAATGAGAAGAACTACTTTTCTACTCTAAAAAAAGTATATCATGTATACTTTAAGATGTAAATCAATGAAAGAAGATCTCATTGATTTATGATATAATATCTTATTCTTTCGTATAAGAGAGAATAAAATATTGTGTTTGAGTTTGGGCAGAGTATATCAGGGGTCTTTGAATCCATAAAAATGACTGCCCGTCTCTTATCTTATTATTAATCTAGTCTTAGAAAGTGGGGTCTTGTATCCATATAACCAGCATGATGAGATAATTGTAAGCTCTAAGAGTCAAACAATGAAAGGAAGTATTATATGAAGTATGTTTTAGTACTAGACATTGCTAAAGGTAAAAGTATGTTTATGTTATCTAGTGATGATGGTGAAATTTTATTAGAACCTACAGAATACGCACATAATAAATCTAATTTTGAATTTATTAATTCTTGTATTCATAAACTAAATATCAAAGATAATTTAACTGTTGTTATGGAAGCAACTAGTATCTATCACAAAGCACCAGAAAGATTTTTTAAAGAAAATAATTATCATGTTATTGTCTTTAATCCTCTTATTGGTAAAGAAATTACGAACACTATCAGAAAAACAAAAACTGATAAACAAGACTGCATTAAATTAACTAATTTATTTTGGAAAGGTAGTATTCCAAATAGAATTTATAAAGAAGATGAGATTTATACCAATCTTAATGAATTATCTAGACATTATTATCATTTAGACGAAGGTTTAACTAGACATAAGAATCGTTATAAAGAATTATTACATCTTTGTTTTCCAGAATTCGAATTGTGTTTTAAAGATGGAAAAATATATGATTTAACTGCTTTAAACTTTATCAAAGAGTTTCCACACGCTTATATTATTAAAGAAAAAAGAGTTGATGCTCTTGCTTACAATATGGCTAATACAAATGGTAGACATATCAACTATTATAAGAGAAAAGCTAATACGATTAAGGAATATGCCCAAAATTCTTATCCAGGAGTAAGTAAGAATTCTAAAGATGTTGATAATCTTAAACAATTAACCGATATCATTATTGATATTTCTAAACAAAAAGATAATGTCAAAAACCAAATGATTGAACTTGCCAAACAAACTAAACATTTCGAATGCATTGTTTCGATATTTGGTATTGGAGAATTATCCACCTCTTTAATTATCGCTGAATTAAAAGATATTACTAGATTCAATAATGTTAAACAAATTAATGCTAGTTGTGGATTAGATCCTACTATAATTCAATCAGGTAAAAGTATAAATTATCATGGTCCAATTTCCAAAAGAGGAAATAGATACGCTAGAAAAATATTATTTAATTGTAGTCGAAATATTGTAACTATATCAGCTAAATGTGATAAAGAAAATCCAATTTATGTTTATTATCAAAAGAAAAAACAGGAAGGTAAACATTACTATGCTTGTTTAACTGCCTGTTCCACTAAATTAATTAGAATTATTTATGCGTTGTGCATAAATAACTCAACCCAAAATTAGTTTAGCATTTTATTTAAAATATATCAACTTTTTAACACCAAATTTTAAAAAAAATAATCACTTTTGGTGTTTTAAGGCGTGGTGTAAACTACAGTTTCAGGCAAAATCACAACTTTTTAAGAAATTTACAAAAACTACTTGTAAAAACTTAGAAAGTCATAAATAAAAGAAAGTTTTGGGAGATTAAAAAAATTAGACATCTTTTTGTCTAATTTTTTTAAGATAAAATTTAGTTTGCTTCGTTGATCTCTTCTAAAATTTTTTGGCGAAAAGAATAAAAGTCA
>CALVRW010000016.1 GCA_944358795.1 uncultured Bacilli bacterium
TTACTAGATCTTTATCTTTTCTAAAATTTAATCACAATTGTCTATTCATTACTACATACAAAATTTTTATTATGCAGTAATTATATCAAATTTATTTACGAAAAAAATTTACTCTTTTTATATGAAAAAAAAAATAAGCAATATTACTATTGCTTATTGGGCACCTAAAATCTGCTTAATACAACTCATAATACCTTCGTTTTCTGTTGTTACTAATCCTAGAATCAATTGAACAATTGCTAAAATTAAGAACACTACAGCAGCTGCAATCAAACGTTTAATAAATAATTTTTGATTTGATTTAATTTCGTCTTCTTTTCCTGCCATTACAGATTTACCAAAATCCCACATACCAAATAAAATTAATAATAATGGTACACCAATTTTAATAATTGTATAAATTGTGGCAGTAATATTTGTAATTTCCACAGGAATAGCAGAACAAATAGTGTCTACTGTTTGTGCTTCTAAAACCATGAACATATTTGTCATATCATAACCTCCCTTGTTACGTCTTATTATACGTTATAATATTTTTTATGTCAATTTTTTGTGTAAAATAAATGTTTATCTACCGAAAATCCCTAATAACTTGTTTTTCTTTTCTATTTCTCCTGTTGCTTGCCTTTCAAATCCCAATTTTGTTAAAAATACATTGAGAATTTGAATTTGTTTTTCTCGTTCATCTAACGGTGGCATATTAAAGAATATTTTTAATCTTGATTCATATTCAAAATCTAATACATCTTTTGAAGTAAGTAAACTTTGATTCAATATTACTTTTTTGCCTTTTAATTTTGTTAGAGCATCTCGATTACTTAGCATCAATCGATTTAATTTTATTACAGATGGTTCTATTAAATAAATGACATCACTACACAAACTTTCAGTCCCAGACGAATGATTCAAATCAACAAGAATTACCTCTTTATCACTATGTTTCGTAATAAAATTGCCAAGATTCGTTGCTTGAATGCTCTCCATATTTTTTGCTCGAAAATATCCAAATTCATGTTTATCTAATTCTACAGCAATTACAGAATAATTTTGTTCTAATTGCTGTTTCATCATATAGACTAATGTCGTTGCACCAGAATCATTTGTTACATTCTTAACACCAATGACACGCGTCATATTAACTGGTGAAACTCCAGATTGACTTGTCATTACACCATTTACTCCAACCGGAGTGTAAGTTGGAGTATCTAATTGATGATATTGTGCAACATCGCGATATGAATTTGGATTATTGTACAAATACATAATTCCATCCAGATTCTTTGTAAAATTATAGATTCCCATAGAAATCAATTTTGATAAATAATCTGGAGAAGAACTTTCTGGTGAATCATCCAAAAGTAAAATCACTTTATCCATATCAAGAGAAATCGATAATTTTTGTAAATTTTTAATATCTTTGTAATTTTTTATTGCAGTAATATCTAGAATCATTCTTTGGAAAAAGAAATTCTTAAAAGTATTAATAATTTCTTCTACTTCAAATTCTCCATTGATACTTTTAATAATTTCTATATCAAGTGATTCTAGCATCGATTGATACTTATTTGATACGATAACGTTCATTCATTCACCATCTTTCTCTTTTTAATTAAATGCTCCTGCACCATAAAAAGTTTTTGTTTCTCCATGAACAGGAAACTCTAATTTATCACCAATAATCGGAATATCAAAATACATGTAGCTAGTTGCACGATAATAATCGCCCTTCGATGTTTTACACTCATATACGCAATAGCGATAACTTGCAGAAGTATTCATTGGAGTACAACGATTCTCTGCAGGGCAATTTTGAATCCCATTTTTATTAATACGATATCCCATTTTGGCAAGATTTGCATCAATTTGACTCTCTGCTTTATTGTTAAATCCATTGTTTTCTTCAATCGTACTAATAATCATATTTTTCACTTTAAATGCCTTTGAATAACTAAGTGAACTTATAACCATTAAAATAATAACAATAACAATGGCAATAACAATATTCATTATAAATGCATTTCCTAATGCTTGACGCATACAATCTCACCTACTTTACTCTTTTATTTCACTCCAAAACGATAGATTTTATTCGTTTTGGAATAAATAGGGATCTCTAAGGATTGGTTAATAAGCGGTATTTTCATATCTATATAGGTTAAAACCCCATAAGAATTATGATACTTATCAACTTTAAATTGATAAACACAATATTTGTGGCTTTCACTTCCATTTGTTAGTGTAGTACCACCTTTTGAAGGACAATTTTTCTTACCACCCTTACGATATCCTATTGTATTTAAATTCTTTTCAATATCTTTCTTAGCTAATGAGTTAAATCCCTCATATTTTTCAATTGCATTCATAATTCGACTGTTCATACGAAAAGCTTTACTATAACTTAAAGTTGCAGCTAAAAATGCAAACACTAAGATAATAAATACAATAATAATATTAAACATAAAAATACTTCCCAATCCTTGTTTCATATTTTTAACTCCCTTTTCTTACATTAAATTAATCTGTTCCCATAGCTCCGGTATCACATTTTCCGTTAACCCAAGCACCTCCGTTATTCATACATTCTGTTTTTGCAGATGTTGATTTTAACATACTATTAATAATTGGTGTCCCTACAGCAGCAATTACACCAATGATAATAATTGTTACAACGGTCATGTTTGCTTCTCCAGCGGCTTCTTTCATCTTATCACCTACCTATCTTATGTTATATAACAATTGTAGCACAATATTTTTTATTTATCAATTCATTTTACACTTCATTTTCGCTTTACATATAAAATTGTCGCAACTAATGAAAAAAGACTAATAATAAAACCAAAGTAAAGCCCATAAGGTACATAGTACATCTTAATATGATGATTCCCTTTTTTTAAATTTAAATCAATAAATGTGTTAAAAAATTCTTTATAATTAACTGGTTTATCATCTACTAAAATATGCCAGCCTTTTTCATATGGAATGGTTAATAACAAATTAGATTGCCTATCTTTTACAGATACATCAAATTGTAAACAATTTTTATTGGTTTTAACATGTGTAATTTCTCCTTTTTTTATTGTATCTAATATAGATCTAAATTTTTCTCCATCTAAAGAATATACAAACACATTATCAATTGTACCTTTGCTATTTATTTTTAATCTATATGTATTCATATCGGAATCTACCGATACTTTTAGTATACCCGAAAATGTAAAATACTTCTCTTTTATTTGTCGATTATTTAAAATAATTTTTTTAGGATAATCATTATTTCCTTCTTCCGTAATATAAAAATACAATATTTCTTCCCCATCTGTTTGAATTTTATATTCATTATCTTTTAATTTTGTTACTTTTTTTCTTTTATATAACGAATCATATCCCATTGACTCTAAAAATGAATTTTGATATGTAAAGGGATTTGACATATTTATTGAAAAATCTTTTTTTTCTATTAAATAGCCGAAAGTTGGAACATTCTGATTTTCATAAATTGGAATTTTATTTTCCAAATTCAATATATCTTTCTTTTTAAAATCAGTTGATGGCTTTTCTTGATACCAATATCGTATTCCCAATAATGAATTTATTACTTTTTGGTCTCGATGGTCGTAAAAATCACTAGAAGCTATCGGATAACCAGATTGTTTTAAGAAACGAGTTATTCGCCCATTTACTGTTGATAAAAAATGTTCAATACGACTAAACCCAGTATTTAATAATTCATTTTTTTGATAAATACTTTTTCCTCCTATACGATAACCATCTACATGATCACGATTTAATTCTTCCTTTAATGTTATTACTCTTTCATAAGATAAGACATCGTTTTTCTCATTAAAAGTACTTGCAAGTATAAAATTTAACTTCAACACAATCATAATTTCTAATAAAAAGAAAATTAACAATGCCACCTTATATAAGGAAGAACGATACGATAAAATAATATTGAGTAATAATAAATTAGAAATACAAAAGAAAGCATTGATTAAAATTAAATTCAAGTTAATTTCTTCACTTGTTACTAGATAAGCTATAAACAACAATGATAAATATAAGAGTAATATCAACACTATTTTTTTTAATGATAAACATTCTATATATTGATATTTTTCTGAAGCAATTGTAATAAGAAAAAAAGAAATAACAAATGTCCAACGATTGGTAAATAATATAGGATAGGTAAAGCCATGCCATATCAAAATAAGTGGTTTTAATGTCATTGATAAAAAGAAAATAACGAGTATAACATAAAAAGATTTTTTTCCAATTTCTTTTTTCTTAACCATTAAAAAATTAATTATAATTGAAAACGTAAAAAAACCGCAAAAATAATATGGGACTGAGTACAAAGCACTCGTAGATTGTCTTTGTATTCCTAATTGACTTAGCACACTCATACTACGATTCCAAATCGTATCTCCACCATAAAATAAAAATTCCCGAACAGTTCCATTTAATTCATAGATAATTGGAAAGAGAAAGAAAGAAGCGAGTAATCCAGCCAAAAGAGAACTTATTATAAACTTTTTTAATATTTCTATCATTATTTTTTTATCATGATAAATATTATACAACGTAAATATACGATAACAAAAATATAACACTAAAAAAATACAAACCATGTAGCTAATATAATAATTAGATAAAATTGTCATAAATAACAAAATAATATAAGATATTGATTTCTTGTTATCTAAAATGCGATCTAGACCTTTTATAACTAGTGGTAATAAATATACTGCATCTAACCACATTACATTAAAATAATAAATAATATGATAACTCATTAAAGCGTAAGAAAGCGATAATATAAAATTAATAAAATCATAATGATTTTTATCTTTCAAATAATAAAACATTGTAAATCCTGATAAACCGATCTTAAAAATCATAAGAAAGCCTAGAAAATCTAACACATATTGATTTGGAATAAAAACTAATAATAAATTGAGAGGACTGGAAAGATAATAAAAAAATGTCCCATACATACTTCCTCCAAGTCCTTTAGAAAAACTATAAAACAATGATTCTTTCCCATTAAAAATATTTTTTAAATATTGAA
Organism: uncultured Bacilli bacterium; assembly: GCA_944358795.1. GTDB lineage: Bacteria > Bacillota_I > Bacilli_A > RF39 > UBA660 > MGBC107952. The sequence continues at coordinate 5,069 of CALVRW010000016.1, forward strand.
ATAATCCTACATACTGTTCATTTGCATCAGAGATTAACAAATCTTGAAGATTTGCGTGATTACAAAAAATAAACAACAAAAATAGAATAAATGGTATTAAAAAACTAGCAAATTGGTATATCAATCTTCTCTGTTTTCTATTTTTCATAATACCATCTCCATCTTCTTCATTATAGCGAAAGAATCAAAAAAAATCTATACATTTTTTTGTATAGACTTTTAAATTCCCATCATAGTTGTCATTGAGTACATTAAAAGTAATAAAATACCTCCACCTGTTGTACAAAGCATCATCATTGTTTTATTTTCCATTTTGTCTAAACGTTCTTGATATCTTTGCGCACGAGATTTATTCTGTAATGTTGATACTGTTTTTGAAAACATCATTAATTGTTCTTGTTTATTCTCTTGTGATCCTACACCAAGACGATATAACAAACGCATCATACGCATAGAATCTCTTACTGGATATTCTTTTGCAAAATCCATATAAGGATCTACTGAAGAATCTCCGGCTTCAATTTTTGCTACTAATCTTCTAAGACCAGGTTGAAATATCTCTGGTGCAGTTTCTATTGAACGGTTTAGAGCAACTGGAACAGTGTAGTGTTGTACTAAAATTTCCAAACTCTTTAAATAGTATGGCAACATCTGATTAATATGATGTAAATTTCTTTTATAGTAACCTTTTAATTGTTGATATGGCAATTTAAATACCACAAATCCAACAACACATGCGAATAATACATTTACGAAATTTAGCGATGATAAAAAGGCAAAAATCATAAAAAATATTGTAAGCATACCATTTCTTATTCTAGTACCAAATAATTTTTGTACATCAACATCATTTCCATATTTTACATGTAATAAAAATTCATAATCATCTTCCATTAAAATTCTAAAATATGGTTCACTATCTACAACAAAACGTTGTAAATCTACTTTGTTATTATACTGTAATACAAAAACTAATATTGCAGCGATTAAAATAAATTCTATAGCCATTATTCTGCACCTACATTCTCATTATAATATTTTTCTCCACTAAGTAAGAAAAATGTATTTACAATAATAGTCGCATGTAATAACACTTGTACAATGATATTATCTAACATTTCAATATAAGTATCTACTCCTAATAAAAATTGTACAAGCATAACCATTAAATATAAAACAATACCAAATTGTAAGAATTTTTTATGGAATTGAGCACGGTCCATTCTATCACTATATACATTTTCAACAAGCATGTCGATATCTAATGACATATTTTCTAATGCTGGACCTGAGTTTTTCGCACCTTCATTTGTAATTTGTAAAAATAATTGGTGCATATTCTTAACAATATAATATTCATATTTGCTATCCATATATTGGATTGATTCTTCAATTGTACCATTAGAATATGCCATGTCAATCATCATTTTAACATCTGATTTAACAGGATCTTCTAATACTCCTGATTCATAAACCCCTTCTAATGCTTTTACAAATGATTGTGTTGTTGCAAACTCCATAATAGTATTTGTTGTATATACTTGAATCTGTTCAAATATAAATTCACTATAAAGACGTTTACAACGTAAATATGTTAAATATGGAATAACTAAAATTGATAATAAACTATATAGGATTGATACAAATAAATTGTAAAAGTAAAGGTATGAAATAACAAATGCTGAAATCGAGAAAACAGCAATTTGTATCATATACTGTTTCTTTGAATATTCTTGTCCTAAATCTTTTACTTTCTCCCTAATCTCTTTAAAAGAATAAGGAGCGTATTTATCATATATATATCCAGTTTGTTTTGATATATATTTATATACATTTCCGCCTGTATTTGCTCTATAAGCAATTACGAAAATGATAATAACTGCTACAGCAATAAAAATAAATAATTGCATACATACCTCCTTTTATCCTTCAATATTCGGAGTAACTATTTGATTTGTTCCAGGCATTCCAACTGAAACATTACTTGCCACTTGATCAACATTTTGAGCTGCTTCTTGTGCAACACGATCTTCATTCTTTTTAATCATGTCAGGTGGTAATGAAACTCCTTGTGCATCTAAATAATCAATTAAATATGAACTAGGATTATTCGTAATTACCCTTCCACTTGTAAATTTCTTATAAAGAATATTATGTTTTGCTTCATTATTATTATCTACGTAAAATTCAGTTACTTCTGCTATTTCACGTTTAAAACTCTTCGTCGCTTTATCTTGATATCCACGTACATATACACCTAATTGTACATATCTATGAATTGATTTTAAAAATTGTTCAATATCTTGATTTGTTTCAAGTAAACTATATAAACGACTTGGAATAGCTTCTGCCTTGTCTGCGTGAATGGTAGATAAAATGTAGTGTCCAGATGAAATAGAGTTACGAACTGCCAGTACAGCTTCCGCACTACGAACTTCGGATAATAAAATCCATTTAGGGTTCTGACGCATACACGCAACAAGAACATCTGAATAAGAAGCAATATTATTAGTTTTCATCGCAACAATATCACGATGTGGATAAATACGATCTAAGTGTAACTCTAAGGTATCTTCCACTGTAATAATCTTTTCATTCTCTTTAATATGAGATGCCAAATATTTTACAAACTCGGTTTTCCCCGAACCAGTTTCTCCACAGACAATAATATTACAATGTCCTTCTACACATTTCATTAAGAAATCATGAATATCTCTCGTAATATATTGATCTGCAATAATTTTTTCTTTTTCCAAACGAATCTTTGCTGGTGTTTTACGAATAACACAAGCAATTCCGTTTCTCGCAATTGAATCATGGAGAAAGTTCAAACGTAATTCAGCACTTTCTGCATCCAAAAATGGATGTGCCATGTTAAATGTTTTTCCCATTACATTTGAACATTGAAACGCTAATTTTTCCATGAATTGATCATTGATGACATTATTTTCAACTCTAAAAATACCCTTTGACAATGTTTTTAGCCATAATTGACCACCGTTACTATACGAAATATCGGTAATATCATCATTATCTAATAATGCTTGTAGAGGACCAAAGTCAATCTGTTCAAACATGCTATCATTATGCATGATTAACTTTGTCCTTCATTATTATTGTTATTATTGTCATTGTTGTTATTATCTTCATTATTATTTTGATTATTTGATTGATCATTTGATTCATCAATTACAACTGTATTCGCATTAATAAAGTCTTTTAAATATTGAGTACTTACTTGAGTTTCTCCTTCTTCGGCAGCAGTTCCACCATGTGGTACTGGGAATAATTCTACTTCTAAATCATTCATATAACTTGCTTTACGAAGTAAGATGTTAATTTCTGGACTAACTCCAAAAATAATTGTAGCAGGTATTCTTTCCTCTTCTGTATTTTCAAACACATGTTTTCCAGAAGCATCTTTTACTGCTAAAACTTTTACATTTTCTACTAATTTTCCTACCATGATTTGTCCAGCATCATTCTTTGCTTTCATATAGATATCAATTTGATTTCCAGGGAAAATTGAGTTTCCATAAGTTGAATCCATATCAACTGGGAAATTGTATACAACTTCACCATCTTCTACTTGTGTAAATGCTGAATCAGGCAATTCTTCTTCATTAACTAATGTATTATTATAAAACATACTTCCTTGTGGAATTACTGTATTATAATTACTATATTTTCCAATTACTTGATTTGCATTACGAATTACATTATCTGATAACACAACAGGTGCAACATCAACATAACTAATCATTTCATTTGTGATTTTAGTTCTTGGTTGAATTGTATTTGTCGCAACTGGAATATTTTTTACTGGAGTTACAGCTTTACTAATTTGCGAGTTATATCCCCAATATAAAATTCCAATAGCTAAAATAACACCAATAATTGTTACAGTATTTTTGTTTTTTAAAGCTCTTTGAAACTTTACAACCATTTCATTCATACTTTTTCTCTCCTTTTTATTCTATTTTAATATGGTGTTTCTAAAATCGCATCCAATTGATTTGATATTTCAAAATCAATAACGCCACCCTTTTTCCCAGTGATACTTGATGACTCACTAGAAGAAACTTTTAAACTTACTTTTGGTGGAGTTTCATTTACATCATATATATCAATTTGATACGTTCTAGCTAAATTCGCACTTGCGGCAAATCTTCTAAGAAAATTTTCCACAAATTTTTCTCTGTCTATTCTAATTACACCGTCAGCACGGTATGATGCAAAATCAAATGCATCATACATCGCAGCTTCCGTTGTTTCTTTTAATAAATTATAATTGTGATCATCTGTGTTGGTAATATTTTGGAAGAAATTAACAAATAAGATTGCAATTACTCCTACCATTATGATAAAAATTGCCCAAAATGATTCTTTCATTATTTGCTTCCCTCCTTACACATTGCATTGTCAGGATCTGTTGCACAATTAACACATACATATTTTCTATTCTTATTAAGTGCACATTTGATTTTATCTTGATTTGGCTTTCCAGCACAACCATAGAAATCAGTTGAATTTAAACATGTATTTGCATTTACTTGTACACCATAATTTCTAATATTTTTTAAGAATTTACTCTTACATTGTTTTCCATTCTTTTTACTACTACATGTTAAATTAAAATCTGAATAACCATCTTTAACTGTTTTATTATAGTTTCTAATTGATTTAATCGCTTTTGCGTCTAACGTAAATGAATATAGTGGTGTTTTCTTATATACATTATTCGTATTTGTTCCACGGTTATTTTTTATATATTTATTAATATCATCTTGCGTCCAATTTTGTCCAGATGTTCTTCCTCTTCCACTTTCTCCTGGGAATGGATTCGTTAATGAGATTGGTCGATAAACAACATTTATTCCAAGCGGATTTCTATTGTCTCCACCACCTGGATTTCCTCCTCCTCCTGGATTACCAGGATTATTTGGGCCCCCAGGATTGTCAGGTGATTCAGGATCTGGGTCAGGACATTCTCCAGTTGGACAAGTCTTAATACGATTAATTACTTTATAATCACAAGAATATTTTGCACTCTTAATAAATTTACCATTACTTCCAAGATTTCTATATGTCAAGCTTATTGGATATGTTCCGGTTGCTGTCGTATAATGTACAGGATAATTCGGATATCCAATGTCAATATATCTATGACTAGTTTTAATGTCATCTGGGACTTTACTTACCGCTTCTCCAGTATCTTTCAATATATATCTATATACATTTTCTGGCATAGAAAATTGATATTTGTTTGTTATCTTTTTTCTGACTTGAGTATTCATATATTTTTTATAATTAGGATCAATAATTCTACGACAAACTGAATATATTAAATTACCAACATTGCCTTCATTAGGAATATCACATTCAGCGATTACAAGACCACTTCCACCGGTTGCTTTTGTTGGTGTTGAATCGACTTTTTTATCTATCAATTTGCTTTTTAAATTAACATTTTCTGTATAATGTCCGGTCGGATCAACATAATTCACAGTGATTGATGGAGTAACATCGTATGAAAACTCGATCCCTTTGTTACATTGTTTCAATTGATCTAATTTATATTTCACTTCTTTTTTAGCGTCGTTATATTGATTTGTCCAATAATTATCCACATCATCATCTATATATGGTTTACCATTTGCATCACAGTATTTTGATGGTTCATCATACGTTGGATTTCCATATGTATCAAAGTGAACTTTTTGATATATATGCCAGTATCCTGTTTCATATATATCTATTGTTTCTGTGTAAGTATATACACATCTACTACCGTTATATGATCCCTTTGAACACATGTAACACTGGCTTTCTTGACTATTCCATATCCCACCATTTTGTACACACATACTAGAAGTTGCATGAGTTGTTGGACGTAGTTCTCCATATTCTGTTTTTGTTTCTGTTTTTGTATCAATGATTTCATCACCCTGACATTTATCTTTTGTTTTTGTATCTGTATTTCTCATATGATACTCACCTACTGCTCTTTTCGCAGCCTTTTCATAAGCTTCGACAGCATTAATATAGTCTTCATACCATTTATCATAATCAATTTCTGTTATACATTCTTTAGAAGTGTTGATATACATATCTCCCCAAGTAAAATGATTTCCCCCTAAAATACTGTCATATTGGTCAGCGCTTAATATACCCGTCTCAGTAGGAAAGTTAGTGGTTGCTTTTTCTCTACAATAAGTTTTACAATATTTATTTGTTCCCTTTTTTATTTGAAAATTTGTGCAATTACTACTTTTTATTTCATTAAAACTAGGATCTTCAAATAGTCCAGTTGGATCACAAAAACCATTAGGATCAATTTTCGGAGAACATCCTGCTCTCACATCCTCTATATTTGTAAGCAAAATGCATAACATAAAAACAAATACTACTTTGTACCACTTTTTTATTACCATCCCTCAAAGTCATCTCCTTTCTTTCTTTGATAAACATAATATATAATTCCAAATAAAATTACAATTATAATACAAATCATATATATATTATTCCTTAAAATTTCTATCAAATCACTCTCTGTATCTATTTTTTTTTCTGGTTTCTTTTCTTTTTCTGGATTTTTTATTTTTTCTACTTCTGATTTAAATTCATCATAAGTATAATTATTTTTATTCCATTTTTTACAAATTTGGTATTCTTGTAATCCCTCACATAATGGGTCATTATAATATTTATTGTAAGAAGGTGTAGTTATATAAATTTTTTGTAAGGTCAAACCCGAGCAATTTTGGTCATTACCAATGGTATAACCAGGAACTTTTTTTCCATCCACCATTATATATATAATTTTTTCACCATTTTCTACATTATTTGATGACTTGATTAAAAAGTTGTATTGTGTGCCACTTTTTAAATTGCTAATTATAACTTCACCATTATTAGGAAAATATTCCTTTCCTGTACTTAAATCTGCAATTATCAATTCTTTCGTAACATTTGAAAATCGTACTTGAAAAATAGCTTGATCATTTTCTTCAACATAAGATAAATCATAATTTACATTAGTTGCCATTTTCTTATATTTTGATTCATAATCATAAGGACAAATTGCAAATGTATCTTGTGGTACAAGTGTAAGGCATAGAAAAAACATAAAAAAACTCAAAAAAACTATTCTTTTTTTACGTGTTCGCACACAACACCACCCTCTATCTTATAAAGATTATAACATAACATAATATAATTTTCAATGCTTATTTTGTTATATGTAAAACATTAAGAAATGCATATGTAATAACTAAAAAAATACTTCGTAATGCACACAAAAAGAAAATCTTTTACGATTTTCTTTTTATTCTAATTAATCACTTGATACGGATTATATTGAGTTCCATCACCTATGATTTTTGTATTTCCTTTCAAATAAATTACCGGGCGGACACCACTAAAGTAAAATTCATTTGAAAATACCACTTTTTTTGATTCAAGACTACCTTCTTTTGTAACTATCCATACTTTTTTTTCTTCCAATGAACTTAAATTGATAAGCCACCATTGATAATTTCTTTTTCGTAAATAATTTGTTTTATCTTTTTCTAATCTTAAATAATCACTTACATTCATCAGTCCTATTTTTCTCTTTTCAGAAGTTTTTTTAACCGTTTCTTGGTATAAAACATCTTCAATTGGAGAACTGACATTTTGTACTGTTCCGATATACCAGTCTACACTTTCCATTTTTTCAGAATCCAATTTTATATCTGTTTTTCCAATTTGAATTCTTGAATTTTCTTCCCAACTTAGCATATATTTCGCTAACGATGATCTTGTTTCCCAATCACCAGTTTCATATCTGCGTCGATCCCAAGTTGTCAGTGCAATGCTACCTTCAAAGTCAGAATCATATTCACAACTTCCATATTTACTAACAGGTCCATCATAAACAATCTTTAGTAAATTATTAGAAGTAAATCCAACAATTCTCCAACAATTATTAGAAAAAATCAAATAATTGTTTGGATTAGAGCCAGAAAAATAATGCTCTATACCATACGGATATTTCTTATTTACTTCTTTTTCAGCATTACTAACTTCTTTAATCTCCGTTTGGTGTTCTTTTTTTATATGATTTACTTTACGAATATTTAAATTTTTATTACAATCACCTTTTTTTAAAATCGGAGTGGAAACATCATATTTTTTTTGTAAGCAATAATCATTAAATTCTAGAAATCCATATAATTGTTTATCTATGTATATAAACTCTCCCTTGCTTTTAATTTTATGATTTGAAAATATTTCTTTCTTATCCATTGTCACATTGCCAGGAGTTACAATAATCAAATTTTCATCTTTAACTTTTATATTTTTTTGAATTGTTTTAAAATCTTGTAATAAAATATTTTTAGCGTTAAAATCTTCACTGTTTTGATTAAAAAATAAGAAATAAGAAATTAAGCAAAGAAATAGAAAAACAAATATAGAAATAAAAATAATTATTATTATCTTTTTTTTTCGATAACCCATTTAATCACTTCCTTCGCAAATATTCTATTCTGGCATAACCATCTCCTAGATTTCCTACCATTGTTGAATTTTCTTTTTTTGTAGGCATTTTTTCATTACCTGACATCATTTTTATATTATTAAATTGTAATCCAGAATAATGTGTAGCTCTTCCAGTAAATTTTAAGTTGTCTTCTGTACTTTCTTCGGAGATAGAATTACATCCTTTACATCCTGACACATATGATGATCCACCACCAGCACCGGTTGGTGGTACCCAATCTATTGTTGGACAATCACCACTCTTAGCTCCGAAATATCCAGAACCACCACCACCGATTCCATTTAATGTAGTCATACAAATCGTCCCATTTTGACCTTTTCCAAAAAGATAACCTGTTGTTTGCGTTGCACCAAGACCGTAGTCATTTTCTATTTTACTTGTAGCAACAGCAGCGATTCCAGTAAGTGTACCACCACTTCCTGCAATTCCAGTATTTTCATGAGGGGAACCTTCATATTTATAATATCTGCTCATGCCTCCGCCACCGGCAGCAACAATAATTCTACTTTTTAAAGATTCAAAATCATCCCATTTTCCAGAAATCAATCTTATGTCCGTGGCGCCTCCACCACCACCAGCTGCTTGACCTTCTGGATCATCGTATCCATTTCCACCACCATTGTATCCACCAATTCCCCCAATTGATGCATCACCAAAAGCAGTATATAACTGTTCGTCATTTACTTTTTTTCCCGATTTTCCTTTAGATCCTACATGTAAGAATAAAACATTACCTTTATTTAACTTTATTTCTCCAGAAACATATGCTCCTTGACCTGTTTTTTTTCTATCTCCAGTATAATTTGCAGAAATTCCTCCACTACTTCCCCACAAAGATATTTTATAAATACCTGTTTTAGGAACAACATATATTTGCTCATATGGATGTGTTTCATAACTTTCATTCGAAAAATCACATCCAATTGGTTTTACTTTAATTTTATTTTTCTTAGTGTAATAACATAAACCATTTACATTTACTTTTGCAATTACATCACCATTATCTGCTACTTGAATATATCCATTTGCAAAACCAAATAAATTAGTTTTTGCCACATACTTTTTCTTTTTATAAGTAATTGGATGATATAAATTATTATTATTTATAATGTAATTTTGAACATTATTATTTAAATAATAAATTGGTTCTGACAGATTTTTTACTAATTTTTTTATTCGATAATCATTATATATATAGATTGAAATTACTATTAATATTAAAAAAATCAAACAAAAAATAGAGAGTAAATCTTTTTTCTTCATTTTCATTATCTGATTAATCATTCAACACACTCCTTTATTATCTTTAATAGTATTATAATAAATATTTAGCATCTAAGCAAGTATTATAAGGCAATCGCTTAAAAAATAATAAAGAAATAGTGTATAATTAAACCGAGGTAGAAAGAGGGTTTAATTATGAACTTATTTGAAAGATTTGAAGTGTTAGAAGATCCAAGAGACACAAGAGGGAAA
>CALVRW010000017.1 GCA_944358795.1 uncultured Bacilli bacterium
AATTCGGCTTGAACAACCTCATTATACCACGTCGCGATACCCTCGTTTTACTTAAGTATTAATCTCACTCGCATAGCGAGTGGTTTTTTGTATCACCGCAGAGGTGATACATCCTAAAGGTTAATAAAAAGGAGTTCTAAAAACTCCTATGTTATTTTATATTATCGACGTTTTATTTTTTGAGTACCATTTCCATTAACTTTATTCTTTTTCCTCACTTTTTTATCAAAATTAGGAAGTAATATATTCATAATAAATGGATAAACATAATGCATATTTTCAGCTTTAAAAATCACAGATGTTAATTTTGGAATATTTGCAACTTCAATATTTTTTGCAAATTCATAGATATAACGAGGACGTTCGGTTGCAATTATCACATCTTCTAATTTTTCTATGTCTGCACCTTCAATATTTCTTGCAAATTCATAGATATAACCAGCATTTCCGGTTGCAATTATCACATCTTCTAATTTTTCGATATTTGCTCCTATGACATCTTTTGCAAAACGATAAATATATTCAACATTAAAATAAATATAACGAGCATCTCTTGTTGTAACTATCGCATCTTCTAATTGTTCAATTTCTTGTTTGCTAAGCGACTCTTCTTTCCTTTTTACATATTCATAAATCTTACACGCTTTACTTTTATTCGTTGATTCCATAACGTTATCCATGATATCCTTGTTCATTTTTGTCTATCCTTTCACTTAAATTTACAATAACGTTATATGATTTCTTTGTCAATTTTTTTTAATAAAGCAATTTCCTAGTATATAAAAAAAGGAGTCTTTATTGTTTTTAAGTCTCCTTTTACTTTATCATTTTATTGCAACTTCAATATTTTTTGCTTTACCAATGTTTAACTTTCTGATTTCCTCTTGTATTTATTTCAAATTTTTCTCGAATATACGCAAAATATTTTGCACTAGAAAGTAGTTTTAATTTATCTGCACCTACTACATTTTCTGCAAAAGCATAAATCCAGTTAATATCCCTTGTTTCAATAATTGCTTCTTCTAATTTCTCAATATTAGCGCCTATTACGTCTTTTCCAAAATGATAGATATAGTTAGCATCCAGATTTTTAATAATCACATCTTCTAATTTTTCGATATTGGCACCATTTACATCTCTTGCAAAAGTATAGATATAATGTCTATCTCGAGTTGCAATTATCGCTTCTTCTAATTTTTCTATGTTTGCTCCTGTTATATCACTTGCAAATCGATAGATATATTCTGCATTTTCTGTCTTAATAATCGAGTCTTCTAGCTTTTCAATATCAACACCTTGTACATCTCTTGCAAAATGATAAATGTAATCGGCATTTCCAGTTGTCATAATTACGTCTTCTAATTTTTGAATATTCGCGCTTTTGATATCTCTCGCAAACTGATAGATAGATTCCGCATTTCCTATCTTAATAATGGTCGCTTCTAATTTTCGAATATTTGCACCTGTTACATCTTTTGCAAAATGATAAATATAATTTGCATTTTCAGTTTGAGTGATCGCTTCTTCTAATTTTTGCGTATTTGCTCTTTTAATATCTTTAGTAAACTGATAGATATATTTCGCATTTCCTATTGTAATCATCACGTCTTCTAATTTTTGGATATTTGTACCTTTTACATCTTTGGCGAAATGATAAATATAGTACGCATCTTGCGTTGCAATCATCGCTTCTTCCAATTTTTCGATATTTGCTCCGTTAATATCTCTGGCAAATTCATAGATCGTTCCGGCTTTTCCTGTCTGAATAATTGGTTCTTCTAATTTTGCAATATTGGCTCCTTTAACGTCTCTTGCAAATGAATAAATAGAAGCAATATCTTTAGTTTTGATTATTGCATTTTCTAACTTTTCAATATTAGCTCCCTTAACATTTTTTGCGAACTGATAAATGTAGTCTTTATATCCTGCTGTTATAATTACTTCTTCTAATCTCTCTATATTTGTTCCTTTAATATCTCTCGCGAACTGATAGATAGATTCAATATTTCGAGTTTCAATTATCGCATTCTCTAATTTTTTGAGATTAGTTCCGTTAATATCCTTTGCAAATTGATAGAGATAACCAGCATTTCTAGTTTCAATCATTGCCGTTTCTAACTTTTCGATATCGGCTCCTTTAACATCTTTTGCAAATTCATAGATAGATTTTGCATTCCCTGTTGCAATAATAACCATTTCCAACTTTTTAATATTGGCTCCCTTAACATCTTTCGCAAATTGATAAATAAATTCAGTATCTACCCTCATTATAATCATCGCATCTTCTAATCGATCTATATGAGCTCCTTTAACGTTTTTTGCAAATTCATAGATATAATTTACATTTCCAGTTACAATCATTGCTGTTTCTAACTTTTCGATATTGACACCGTTAATATCTTTTGCAAACTGATAGATATAGTCAACATTCCCTGTTGCAATCATTGCATCTTCTAATTTTCCAATTTCTTTCTTACTAAGTAATTCTTCATTTTTATATGCATATTCATAAATTTCACATGCACTACATCCACTAATTAACTTATTAATATAATCTGCATTCATCTATGTTCACCTTTTTCATTTCCGTATACAATAACATTATATAGTTATTTTGTCAATTTATTTGTAACAAAGTAAACCCAATTATAAATATATAAATTTAACAAAAATAACACCTATGATTGGTGTTATTTCATAAATCCCATAAAGATTAAAAATGCTACATAGATGATACTAACAATCCACCCATTTACTTTATCCATCGTTGTTGACTTGTATTTTACTCCAACAGCCATTGCCATAAAAGTACCTCCAACAAGTCCTCCAATATGAGCTGAATTATCAATTCCTGGAAGCATAAATCCGATTAATAAATTTAGAATCACGATTGGAATAATTTGTGATTTCATAACATTTCCAAGATAAACACGATAATGATATCCAAAATATAATAAAGCTCCTAGAAGTCCAAAGATAGCTCCACTTGCTCCAGCACTAATACTTTCACTAAATACAATAGAAAGTAAGCTTCCACAAATCGCGCTAAATAAGTAAATTAGTAAATACTTTGTTTTACCAAAAAAACTTTCTAACTGTGGACCAATTACATATAAAGCATACATATTGACAAGTAAATGAACGATACCAATATGAAGGAATGCACAAGTAAGTAAACGCCATGGTTCTCCATTTAATACTAAAAATTTATAATTTGCTCCAAAGGCAAGTAACGTTGAAATATGGGTACTTCCTTTTCCTAAAATATACATAAGAGCAAATAGAATTACATTTATTGCAATTATGGTATAAGTAATAATTGGTTTTTTCATAGTAAATACGTCTTCTGCTTTTGCCGCATCTACTTCATTTTTCGCACTAATATCTTGTGTTAACTTCATAAATAATTCTAATCCTTCTTCTTTAAACTCTGTTTCCTTCGTAATCGATGGAAATACTTCTTTTACAAGAGGACAAGCATTAATATCTTCGATTTCACTTAATCGCACACAAGTTAAATTACCATTTTTTTGTTCTTGTTTTTCAAATTCAACATTATCTCCTAAATTTAAATAAACACATAATACATTCATTTTCCAAGATAACATTTTCTTTTTTATTCGTTTCGTTATTTTTTTTGTTTTAAATAAATCAAATCCAAATTGTTCATTATTATGAATATAGTCTGTTACAATTCTAACGATATGGTAAGGACTTTCTAAATTTTCTAACCATATCTCATTTTTTGCTCCTTGTAATACAATGGGATTATAACCTTGTTCTGTAATAAAGTAATGTAGTAATTTCATTACTAATTCATCTGTTTTATTTACCACTACATCATTCATTGTATCCCCCCTAACTTTCTTGTTTTAAAATATCTTGTATTTTAGTAAAACATTCTGGTAGTTCACTATCAAATTCCATATATTTTCCCGTTGTTGGGTGATGAAACCCTAATACCTTTGCATGTAGGCATTGTCCTGTTTCATCAAATTTCTTTCTTCTACCATACACAGGATCATTTACGACTGGGTATCCAATATAATCCATGTGTACCCTAATTTGATGTGTTCTACCTGTTTCTAATTTTAATTCAATTAATGTAGCATTCTTATATCGTTCTAATACTCTAAAATGGGTAATAGAATCTTTACTATTGAAACTCGTAACAGCTTGTTTTTTACGATCATTTGGATCTCTTCCAATTGGCGCATCAATCGTACCGGTATCATTTTTAATAACACCCCATACTAAAGCATAATATACTCTCACAGTTGTTTTTTCTTCTAATTGTTTTGCTAGTATTTCATGCGCTTTATTATTTTTTGCAACCATCAAAAGCCCAGTAGTATCTGCATCAATACGATGAACAATTCCTGGTCTAAATTCTCCATTTACATCACTTAATTTAGAATGGTATAAAAGCCCATTTACAAGTGTTCCATGCGTATTCCCTACTCCTGGATGAACAACTACTCCATTTGCTTTATTGACAACAATTACATCATCATCTTCATAGACAATATCCAAATCCATTTTCTCTGGTGTCGCATGTATTTCTTCTTCTACATACTCTTCTGTATGAATCTGATCTTCTTCTTTTACTACATAACTTGCTTTTACTGCTTTCCCATTTACTGTTACATCACCATTTTTAATCATCTTCGCAATTTTACTACGAGATAATTCTAAATGTTCCATTAAATAAGAATCTATTCTATTTCCACCATCAGTTACAATGATTTCCATTTAATCACGCTCCTTAAACGTCTCTATCATAATAAAGAATACCGAAATTACAATACAAATATCTGCTAAATTAAAGATAGGAAAATGATATTCTAGTAATTGGAAAGATAAATAATCAACAACGTATCCTAAAAAAATACGATCAAATAAATTTCCAAGAATTCCACCAATTAATAAGCTGAGACTTATTTGTTCCATCAATTTAAATTGTTTTCCTTTCATAAAATAAACATAGATGATTCCTAAAAAAAGTACTGTCATGAGAATTAAAAAAATGCGATTCCCACTTAATACACTAAAAGCTGCTCCATCATTATGAATATTCGTAATAGAAAAAAAATTAGGAATGACAGAAACAGTTTCACCAAGTGGTATTACTTGCGTAATGACAACCTTAATGAAACGATCCATTACAAATACAATACTACTTAGTAATAAAATAAGTCCCATAAAATTCACCTAACTTATTATATCAAAAAATGATTGGTTAGAAAAGTCCAATCATTTCATTTTACCATTCATACTCCATGTTTTCACATCTGTAATTTCAACATCAACTATTTTTCCAATGTTGGAAGCATCCCCTTCAACATTCACTAATTTCATCGTATCAGTATATCCCATTAATTTTGTTTCGTCATTTTCACTATATCCTTCAATTAATACTGGAACTACTTTTCCTAGATATGCTTCATTCGCTTCTTTTGAATATTTATTTACTAATTCATTTAAACGATGTAAGCGTTCATTTTTTACTTCTAATGGAACATCATCTACCATTTTTGCAGCTGGTGTTCCAACTCTAGGAGAAAAGATAAAAGTAAAAGCAGAATCATACTTACATGTATTGACAACATCTAATGTTTCTTCAAAGTCTTCTTCTGTTTCTCCTGGAAATCCTACAATAATATCCGTTGTAATAGAAGAATAAGGAAGTACTTCTTTTAACTTATGAAATAAATCTAAATAACTTTCTTTTGTATATCTTCGACCCATTAATTTTAAGATACGATCACTACCACTTTGTAATGGTAAATGAATATATGGCATAATATTATCATATTTACCAATTACTTCAATCATCTTATCGGTAAAATCCCATGGATGACTTGTTACAAAACGAAGTCTTGGAATTCCCGTTTTCGCAACATCCTCTAATAAATCTTCCATGCCATAATCAATCTCTAAATCTTTTCCATAAGCATTTACATTTTGTCCAAGTAATGTTACTTCTTGATATCCTTCTTTAATTAACTCTTTTACTTCTTCAATAATAAAATGAGGCTTACGACTACGTTGTTTTCCTCTTGTATAAGGAACAATACAATAAGTACAGAACTTATCACATCCATACATAATATTAACCCATGCTTTATATTTACTATCACGTTTTACAGGAATATTTTCAATGACATCCCCTTCAATACTAAGAACATCAATATTTAATTTTTTTGTTTCCATACTTGTTTTTAATATACTTGGTAATTTATGAATATTATGAGTACCAAATACAATGTCTAACCATTTATATTTTTCTAATATTTCATCTACTACTACTTCTTCTTGAGCCATACATCCACAAATACCAGCAATTAAATCTGGTTTTGTTTCTTTCATATGTTTAATTCTACCAACCATTCCAAATACTTTATTATGAGCATTTTCTCTAATGGCACAAGTATTTAATAAAATTAAATCTGCATCTTCCATTGAAGTCGCTTCTGTAAAACTCATATCTTCTAAAATTGCTTTAATATTTTCACTATCATGTTCATTCATTTGACATCCATAAGTTTTTACAAAGTATTTTTTCCCTTTTCCAAGTTCTACTAAATCATGACTAATAATATAATCATTTGTTTTTGTAACAACTTCTTTTTTTGTTCTAATTCTTGCTTCTTTTAAATTTGGTAATTGCACATTTACACCAACTTTCTTAACGAATAGATTGTATCACATATCAACTATTTAAGCAATATTCCATATTGTAAAAAGATTCGTAACTAGTACGAACCTTTTTGCTATTTTTCACATCCATCATCTTTACAACTAGACGCAAATCCAGTTGCGATAAGTGTATAAGTATTATTTTCAACATCAACTTCATAATACGAATTTGATTTATTGGTCTTTTTATCAGTAATCGTAACTTTATAAGTTCCATCTTCTTGTTTTTCAGGTTTACCATATAGGAACTCTTCTTCGTTCTTATTCTCTTCAATTATTTTTTCAACTTTTAATTCAATTTTCTTTTGTTCCTCTTCTTTACGAATACGTTCTTTTTCTTTCTGGTTAGAATAACCAAGAACAAAGATTCCAATCGTTCCGATTAAAAGGATTACTCCAAGTATAATTGCTATTATTTTCTTTTCTTTCATATTATCACCTATTTTGTACACCACTTAGTAGTTGCTACAATTTTATTTGACTGATTTCCAGCTTGATCTACTGACCATATTGTAAGAACACCGGTTGCGCTTCCAATATAACTTCCTCCCGGTCCTTTATTTCCTGCTGACCCAGCGTAAGTATTTGGAACTCCATTAGATGGATTAAACGTTTTTGTTGAAATTTGATCTCCATTATCCCATGGTGATTTAGAAGAGAAATTATAGTAATAAGTATCTGTACTAGGACCTGTATTTTTAATAGATAATTTCTCTTTAATTCCACCTTGACAATCACTTGAACTAACTTTAACATTAATTGTCTTCGTACCAGTTGTAGATCCATAATTTGTTCCTGATTTAGCCCCGGTAGCAGAATAAGTTAAACTCGCCGTTTTTCTATCAATTCTAATTGTATAAGTTGGAGTTGTTGATACATTTCCAGCATTATCAGTTATTTTATAATATAAGTTTGAAGTACCGCTTGCTTGAATTGATCTAGAATCTTGTTGGAACGTTCCATTTCCACTGGCACTTCCAGCAACTACGACAACTTCTCGTTTTGCTACCCCACTATAAGAATCTGATGATCCGGTTGTTGAAGCTAAAACATAGTTTTTACTCCATGTACCAGCACTATATCCACCAATAACATCTCCACGATTTCCATTACTTCCATTTGTCTTTTGTAATACAACACTTCCCGCATTTGGTTTTGTTGCATCTACTTTTACGGTTTTAGAAGTACTACAACTATTTCCTGCGTTATCCCTCGTTGTAAGTGTTACCGTTGTTCCTGTTGTATTACCAACACTAGAATGGGAAACAGTTGTTGATGCATGACCACTCGTCGCATCACTTCCGTTTGATTTATTAACCGTTACTGTGCTTCTATACCATCCATTATTTCCTGCTGTTCCACTGAAAGACATTGTTCCACATGTTGGTTTTGTCTTATCTACTTTTACTGTTTTTGTAGTAGAACAACTATTTCCTGCTTTATCTTTTGTAGTTAATGTCACTGTTGTTCCTTTTGTATCACTTGTAATACTTGAATGAGATACCGTTGTTGAAGCGTGTCCACTTAATGCATCACTTCCGTTTGCCTTACTTACTGTAACATTACTTCTGTACCATCCATTACTTCCTACTGTTCCACTTAACGTGATTGTTCCACATTTTGGATTTGTCTTATCTATTTTTACAGTCTTTGTAGTAGTACATTTATTTCCAGCATTATCGGTAGTTGTAAGTGTTACTGTTGTTCCACTCGTTTCACTTGTAAGACTTGTATGGCTAATCGTTGTACTCTTATGTCCACTTAAAGCATCACTACCATTTGTTTTACTAACTGTAACATTACTTCTGTACCAGCCATTGGTTCCTGCTGTTCCATTTAACGTAATGGTTCCACATGTTGGTTTTGTTTTATCTACTTTAATATAATATGGTTTACTCCAATCACTTGCATTTCCGGCTTTATCTACTGCTCTAATACAATATGTTTTATTGGTATCTTTTGAATAGATATAACTTTGTTTTAAATCTCCTGTTTTTTTACCAGTACATCCTTCTGAATATTCAAAATGGTCGACTCCTAACCCTACATCGGTTGATTTAAATTCTCCCCACCATAGTGTATTATTTACCCATGTTGTATCATTTGTTTTCTCTTTTCCGGTTGAATTATTATAACGAATCTTAGCTGTTGGTACACTTGGAGCATCTCCATCAATGAATACAATGGTTAATGTTCTTGCTGTAACAACATTATATCCATCTCTTACTCTTGCTGTAATCGTTCCTTCTCCAGTAAATGTAATATCTTTTGTTGTTCCTGTTGGTACTTCTATCCATGTTTTACCTAAGTCTAAACTATATTCATAGATAAAATTACTTTGTCTTTCTGGATAGTGAATTGTAATAACTTTTTTCTGTGACATAATAGATAAATCTGGTTCTGCTGTATACTCTGGCATTCCAATATCTAAGGTTCTTAAACGAATACTTGCGACAATTGTTTCATTTTCTGTATTCGTTGCTCTTCCTAAAATATAGTAATCTAATCCATTTGTTAATTTTGTAAAGGTATATTGATTACTTACTGACTTACTTGTCCAAGTATTTCCACCATCAATTGAAAATTCATATTTTAAATTTGTTTCATCTGTTTCTACTTGCATTGCGACAGCAATTGAATTACTTGTGATAGTTCCAGCTATTAATTTTGCTTTCCCAAATTTTTCACAGTTTTGATCATTATATAAATTTAGTTCATAACTAATTTTTCCATTTTTACCAATCGTATAAAGTAAATACTTATTCGGATCAATATTACCATCTTTTAAAGTTCCTTCTTTAAAACGATTATCATTCATTAATTCTTCCACTTTAATACATAATTCTGCACCTTCATTCATTGGATAAGAGTTACTATTATCTTTAATATAACTTTCTCCTGTTGAATAAACATACTCCAAATTTGATGTTTTTACTGTATCATCAGACTTTTTTATATTATTAATAATTGGCGGAGTTACAATCAATGCGATGATTCCTAAAATAACGATAACTCCTAATAATTCAATTAATGTAAAACCATTCTTATTGTTTTTTTTCATAACATCCCTCACATATACTTTATCTATTATTACCTCTTATAGTATACCAAACAATATCAAATTAATCTAGTCTTTTTATGATAATTTTTTTTATTGCATATAATTTTAATAAAAAAAAGAGCAATTTGCTCTTATACTTCTTGAATAACAATTAAAATCATTGGTTTACATTCAGTTTCTTTATATAAATATTTTCCTAATTTATCACGAATACCAAGTTTAATCTTATTAAAATTCGTATAATCAGGTTTGATATTTTCTAAGATAACTTCTTTTGATATCTTTTCTGATTCTTTAATAATATCAATATTTTCTTTTACATAAATAAATCCACGAGTCAAAATTTCTGGTCCAGCTAATATTTCCTTTGTCTTTTTATCAATTGTTGCACTTACTAAAACAATTCCATTATCACTTAATAATTCTCTATCTTTTAATACTAGTTCTCCAACATCTCCTGCTGTTTTTCCATCTACTAAAATATCATCGACCTTTATTTTTTCATCATCATTGGTAAGTACTCCATCTTGGAAAGTAGCCACTTGACCATTCAATTTTAATAAAATATGATCTTCCTTCATACCAAGTGCTACTGCAACTTTAGCATTTTCTACTTGATGACGATATTCTCCAATTACTGGAAAATAATATTTTGGTTGTAATAAATCAATCATCATCATAATATCTTCACTAGATGCATGGTGATCTAAATATTTTTTTGATGGTAAAATAATTAAGTCTGCACCAATTTTTGAAATATCATCATAAATATGCGTTGCGCTTTTTTCCATTCCTTCATAAACTGGAGAAGCAAATACAACTGTATCTTCTGTTCCAATATGAATAAATTTATCATATCCTTTTACAATTCGTTTCATATTAGAAAACGGTTTTTCTCTCTCATCACTGACTAATACAATAATCCCTTCATCATTTACATGACGAATATTTAATAACTTATTTTTATCAAATGACATATAATCCATGTCAATCGCTTTATTAACAATGTT
This sequence comes from uncultured Bacilli bacterium, assembly GCA_944358795.1. Taxonomy (GTDB): domain Bacteria; phylum Bacillota_I; class Bacilli_A; order RF39; family UBA660; genus MGBC107952. The sequence continues at coordinate 10,771 of CALVRW010000017.1, forward strand.
TTCTAATCGTTTTCCAAGTATTACAACTTTACGATCCGTTTTCATAATTTCATTAAATATTTCTTGAATACGATGTAATTGTGCAGCTAAAATATTAATTAAAATTCTACCATCATTACGATTTATAATCTCACTAATTGCTGGAGCAATACGATGTTGTGGACTCGTATATCCTTTCTTTGGAGCATATAAAGATTCACTTAATAAACATAGTACCCCTTGTTTTCCAACATACGCTAGTTTACCAATATCGGTTTTATATTTACCAATCATTGTTGGATCAAAAACAAAGTTTCCAGTATAGAAAATTGCCCCATCTGGTGTATTTAATACATACCCTACAGCATCTGGTACAGAATGAGTTACACTAATTGGAAAAATACTATTTTTACCAAATTTTACTTTACGATGTGGTTTTAATTCCACTAATTGATCTGTACTCATACCCTCTTCTAATAATTCTTCTTTTAATATTTCTAACGTAAAGGTTGTTCCATATACTTTCATTTGTTTTAAATCTTTTAATAAATCTGGAATAGCCCCCATATGTTTATCATGCCCGTGTGTAATAAAAATTCCCTTAATTCTTTTTTCATTTACTTTTAAGAAGTCGTAATTCGGAATAATATAATCGACTCCTAACATAAAATCATCTGCATATTTTAGTCCGGCATCAAAGATAAATAAATCGTTATCAACATCAACGACATACATATTTTTCCCGTTTTCATTTAATCCACCAAGACTAAATATTTTTATTTTACTCATAAATTTCTCCTTTCTTTATTTCTTGTTAATTAATATTTATAAAAAGACTTATACATTATATCAAAAAAATAGAAAGAAGTCTATCTCTCTATTTTTGTTGTAAAAAATAAGATTCTACTTTTGGCATAATCACACTTCCACGTGAAACAAAATAAGAATAAGACTCTGCTTTCATAGTATTTTCTTTGATATAGTAAACCGTTGTTGTATGCTTGAAAAAGGTTACGATTAAAAATACATATAGATCTGCTTTTTCTTCTCTAAGTCGTTTTTGACAGAATTGAACCATGGTATCTCTTTCTTCTTCAGTTATTTCTAATACTTGTATATAACTAGACATGACAAAGTAAGGTCCGAATTGATATCGTTTTAAACCATTACAATAACTTTTTGATAAGTCATTCAAAGAAGTAAGCATCATCCCTTCTTTTTCTAACTCTCCATAATCCAAATGTAAACTAGAACATAATTCTTTCGTTAATTCAATATCTTCTGTTCGATATTTATCAGGTAAATGAAAAGAAACGGTATCAACAAAGTTTGCAAGAACAACTAATTTCTTTTCTTCATCGAGAAATGAATCAGGTGAAAGTTCATAAATTAACATTGCTGTAGAACAGATACGTTTATTTAGAAAATTAGGACAATCTATTTTTTTACTAGTGGGATGGTGATCAAAAATGGCGATAACATTACCTGGTACTTGTCTTTCATGATGATCCACTAAAATATAATCGGCATTTTGTACCCAATCTTTTTGATACCTTGTAACATCAATTCCATATTTTTGACAGAATAACTTCGTATCACGATCGATTTCTTTATCTGGTATGATAAACTCTACAACATATCCTTTTCTTTTTAATAATTGTTCTAATAAATACCCACTTATGATACTATCAACATCCGGATTTTCATGACCAACGATTACATACTGTTTCATCTTATGTCGAGTAGACAAGTCTCGACTTCGCCTCTCTTTCTTCTTAGTGAGAGGTTTGTCTCATTGCCCCTCACAGAACCCATCGTGCCTATTAAGGCAATAGGCTCTTCAAATAATCTTATATATTTCTGCACCAAATATCCTTGTATATCTTAGGCTTAGCTATTGGAATTCTTTCAAGTATTTTATTAAATGTTTTTAAACTAAGTCTTCTTTGGCTTCTCCTGAAGACACTACTTCTTAGTGAATACATGGTATGATAATATATCTTGTATAATTCCCTGAGCATTCCATTTATTCCATAATAAGCATATAATCCTATTAATTTCTTATTTAATAGTTTTATTGTCTCTTTGAATTTAACTGTTCTATGTTCCTTAATCCATTTTGTAATTGCCTGTTGTTTTAATTTTCTTTTCTTCTTACTCATTTTATGCCCTACTGTATATTTACCATTTCTTGTTATTCCGTTGTAGTGCATAAAACCTAGAAAATCAAATGCTTCTTTTGTTCCTTTAAATCTACCAAATGGAAGTATTCTTGTTTTATCTTGTTCCATTTCTAATCCGAATTTTGCTAACCTCTTAATTAATAATTGGTATACTTGTTTAGCTTCATTTTCATATTGAAACATGATTAAGAAATCATCTGTATATCTTACTAAATATGCTTCTCCTTTTAATCTAGGTTTGATTTTCTTTTCAAAGAATAAGTCCAGTACATAATGAAGATATACATTGGCAAGTATTGGCGATATTAGCCCTCCTTGTGGTGTTCCTTTGTCTGTTTCATGGTATTTCATATTTTCCATATAACCACTTATTAGAAATCTGTTAACATATCTTAGAAATACCTTGTCATTAATATCGTGTTCTAGGAATTTTATTAGCCGTTTGTGGTCTACATTATCAAAGAAGCCTTTGGTATCACAGTCTAGTATATAGTTAACTTTGTTAATCATTATTCTCTGATTTATTTCCCTTATCGCTTGATGACAACTTCTATTTGGTCTAAAACCATATGAGCATTCTAAGAATTTGCATTCATAGATTTCGTTTAATATATCCGCCATAACTCCTTGCACCAATTCATCTTCATATGCTGGTATTCCAAGTGGTCTTAGTTTTCCATTTGCTTTAGGAATATATGTTCTTCTTACTGGCAATGGCTTATAACTGAATTTCTTCATGCGTTCAATTAGATTTTCTATATTGCCTTCTAGATTGGTTTCATATTCATCTTTAGTTATTTTGTCCACACCACTTGCTTTATTCCTTTGTTGTTTCCTATGTTGTTCTTTTAACGTTTCTTTATTGACAAAATGAATTAAGTTTTCAACCTTGATATTTCTTTGTGCATAATATTTTATATCTTTTCGTTCATTTTCCACTTATTATTCCTCCTCATGGGTTGTAAGTGTTTCCCTAAAGAAACGATTATTTGCTAGTCCCTTCGCTCCATGGTCGTTATTCATTTCATCACTACTATGGACTAGTCCGACTACTTATATGTCTTTTGAATATCTTGGGTTAACCAAGTCCTTGTATATTCATTACCCTTTACTATTGGTGTTTTAAACCTTTTAGATTTAGGAATATATAAGTCCTCTCAGGTACGTATATAATAACTATGTAAAACTCGCCATGTCCTAAAGACCCCGATAGATTTCTCATAATATCTCGCTCTAACGATATTACCGATATTGCATACTGTGAAGGTGACCACATCTGCATCTACTTAATTATAATTTAACGAGGCTCAATAACTTCACGCTTTCGCATTACGGTTCGAATTCTTGTTTGCCTACGCTTAAACCTTGTCTCACGATTTCGGCTCCAAGGCTAACTACTGGCTCTTTGCTAGAGATTACCAGGTCGGCTTCCCACCGACTATATTATATACGCCGAACTGACGCACCACCTATCAATATCATAACATAAGAAAAAAAGATAGCAACAATTAGTTGTTATCTTTTAATAATTCAATTGCTTTACGCATTTTATTATCGTATTTTACCATTTCCATTCCACCAAATAATTTTAGGAATTCTTCTTTTTTCATATGATATTTTTCAGCAAGTTTATCAGCTTCTTTTTCTGCTTCTTCATCACTAATTTCAATGTTTTCTAATTTCGCAATTTCTTCTAATACTAATCTAGAAGTAATACGTTTTACTGCTTCTTCTTTCATTTGACCACGTAATGTTGCTTCATCAGAATTCGTAAATTGATAAAATTGTGATAATGTTAATCCTTGCATTTGTAAATTTTCTTCATATTGTTTTAAAATACGAGTTGTTTCTTCTTCAATCATTACTTCTGGAATTTCTACTTCTGTTTCTTTGATAACAGCATCCATTACATCATCAATAAATTTATTTTCTGCTTGCATTTCTTTGTATTCTGTCATCATTTTCTTAACTTCTTTTTCTAGTGTTTCTTTTGAATTAACACCGTCTAAGTTTAAGTCAGCATAGAAGTCTTCATTTAATTCTGGAATAATTGTTTCTTTAATTTCTTTTACTGTTACTTTAAAAGTTGCTTTTGCTCCTTTTAAATCTTCACTATGGTATTCTTCTGGGAATGTTACTTCAATTTCTTTTGTTTCTCCTTTTTTCATTCCAATTAGTTGTTCTTCAAATCCTGGAATAAAAGTTTGAGATCCAATTACTAATGAATAATCATTTCCTTTTCCACCTTCAAATGCAACACCATCTTTAAATCCTTCAAAATCAATAATTGCTGTATCTTTTTCTGCAACAGCACCATCTTTGATTTTTGTTTCAGCATATTTTTCACGCATTTCTTCAATTGTTTTATCAATTTCTTCTTTTGTAATTTCTACTTTATCTTTTTTAACTCCTAAACCTTTATATTTTTTAATTTTAACTTCTGGTTTTGTTGTTAAAACAAATAAGAATTCAACTCCGTCTTTTCCAATATTTTTTACTTGAATTTCTGGTTGTGCAACTAATTCTAAATCTTTATTATCTTCCATTGCTTTTTGATAAGCATCTTGTAATACCATATCAGCAGCATCAAAGTATAATGATTCTTCTCCGTATTTTTTCATAAATAATGCTTTTGGTGCATGTCCTGGACGGAATCCATCAATTTTTACTTTTTTATTTGCTTTTTCGAATGCTTTATCAATTGCTGACGTCCATTCATTTCCTTCTATTTTAATTGTAATTTCTTTTTCATTCTTTTTCATATTAACATCCTTTCTCACACTTCATTAGTATAACGTAATTTTTCTATTTACGCAAGATTTCCAAGAAAAAAAGAAAAAAAGTTCTAATTCGAACTTTAAGCAATTGCCATAATTTCTACTTGGTAAGAACCTGCTGGACTTTCTACTGTCACAACATCTCCTACTTTTGCATTCATAATTGCACTGGCAATTGGTGATTCATTTGAAATTTTATTTTCAAATGGATCTGCCTCAGTACTTCCTACAATCGAATACTTTTCTTCTTCCCCATCTTCTACATATTTAATGGTTACTTCTGTTCCTAATGATACTTTATCTGTTGCACCTTTTTCTACTAATACAACATTTTCTAACATCTTTTCTAATTCAGTAATACGACCTTCTACCATTGCTTGTTCATTACGAGCTGCATCATATTCAGCATTTTCACTTAAATCACCAAGTGCTCTTGCTTCTTTTAATGCTTCAATAACAGCAGGTCTCTTTACTAATTTTAAATCCTCTAATTCTTTTTTTAGTTCATTTAACCCATCATTAGTTAAATAGACTTCCTTTGACATATTTATTCACCTCAATTAATTATTCTTTTGATAAGTCTTCCAAATGATACTACAAATTAAAGACTTTGTCAAATGTTTTTTCTCATCATCGATAACTTTGTTACTTCTTTTGGTACTTTTACTTTTACAATTTGTAATGGATGATTGACTACTTCTATTTTATTATTTTCTTCATTCAGTATTTCTGTAATTTCAAACGTAAAAGTTTCTTCTTCTGGTCCAAAGATATCTACTTTATCTCCTAGTTTAAAATAGTTTCTCTCTTCCACCGTTGCATATCCTGTTTTCTTATCATAATCCTGTATAACACCAAGAAAATCTTGATTTGATAGTTCAATTCTACCATTATAGTATTGTGCTTCTACTCCATAAGAACCATCAAAGAATTGAACTGTTGATTCCCTGTTAGCACAATTTGTTAAAATCCGTTCATATCGTTCTTGATATTGATAATGTTCTTTATCTTCATAATAAGAATCAATTACTTTACGATATACACTTACAATCGTTGCGATATAATAAATAGATCGCATTCTACCTTCTATTTTAAAAGAATCGATTCCCAGTTCTATCATCTTTGGAAGTACTTTTAGCATCGATAAATCTTTCGTACAAAATGTAAATGGTTTTTCTCCTTCTAACTTTTCGTTGTTTCCATATAAATCAAAATCCCATCTACAAATTTGGCTACAACCACCACGATTCGAATCTCTTGCTGTTAAAAAGTTAGATAACACACAACGACCACTATAAGATGCACACATCGCACCATGAATAAAACATTCTAATTCAATATCAACATGTTTTTTGATATCAGAAATATCATGTTCCGATGCTTCTCTCGCCATAACAACTCTCGTTACTCCCAATGATTTCCATAATTTAACTGCTTCATAATTTAACGTTGATTGTTGTGTTGATAAATGTACTTCTAATCCAACTTTATGAGCAACAGAAATGATGGCTGGATCACTAATAATAATCGCATCTACTTGGCACTCTTTTAAATGTTTTAAATATTCTTCTAACGCTTCTAATTCTTTATTATGCATCACAATATTGACAGTTACATAGACTTTCTTTTTCTTTTCATGAGCAAACAAAACACCTTCTTTAATTTCTTCTAAAGAAAAATTATTGGCATTTGCTCGTAATCCAAACATAGGACCACCTAAATAGACAGCATCTGCCCCATATAAAATCGCAATTTTTAAACGTTCTAAATCACCGGCTGGTGCTAATAACTCTGGTTTATTTTTCATACTTCTTCACCCTAAATACAGTTTCTTTATAGAAAAATCCCTTATCTGTTGGTCTTTCTAATAATAAATCAATTTCTTCTTCTAACTTTGGTGCTGTCTCTTTCTTTACTTCATGAAATCTTTTTAAGATGGTAACCATATCTTCTGTTTCTATCATAAAACTAGTAATCAGTCCATAATCAATACCTGCTTCGTTTAACAAGATACTTTCCGTTAAACCATTTAAAATAGAAGCAGAATATACTTCTGTAGCATATTTGTGATCGATAATAGGATATGTATTTCCTTCTTTTTTTATGAAATAAGTTCCTTCTTTTTCTGGAAGTTGAAATTTTTCTAAATAATTTTTTACTAAATGTCTTTTTGATACAAACATTGGTAAATAACCAAAAATTGGTACGATTAGTTTCATAGTTGTATTCTTTCTAATTTCTAATATCTCATCAAGTGTAATTTCTCCTGATAAAAGAGCCATATCCACTCCTTGTTCTTTCCAAAAATTACAAGTATCATAATTGGTTGTTAAATGTTCTTGACTCCATACTAAAGGAAATGGTATCAGTCCTTCTTTTTTTAGTGTTACTAGAGCAACATCGTAATAAAAAATCCCATCAATATCTAATGTTTTTAATTCACAAAGAAGTTGTTTTAACCCTTCTAATTCTTCATGATGAAAGTTTTTATTTAAAGAGACAAATACTTCTTTCTTTTTCTCTTTTAATGTTGGTAATAACTCTTTTAGTTCTTTTAATGATACGTAATATGGAAAGTTAACGCTATAATCTTGGATACCAAAAAGAAAAGCATCACATAAATCAATCACTTCTTCTATCATTTCTTTTTTATTTACTATCATCATATATTTCATCGTATCACTTCCATTCCTATCCATTATAACAGAATTTTAAAATATTACAACTGATGAACAAATAGAAAAAAATCAAGATTTTCTTGATTTCTATTTTTTGATTTTTGTATAAGCAGATGGTTCTAATATTTGATATACAGTTTGTTGTTCTATATATTTTTTTGCAACCTCTGGCATTGGTTGAATCTCTTCTACCACTGGTTTTCTTTCTTTTATTTGCATTCCCGTATCTTTTGGATTCGTTAATTTAGGATCATTAGATGGAGCAGTAAAAATATCGATTTTCGTACTATTAGTTAAACTGCAATATCCTTTTTCTTTTTCTGTTTTTGGAGCATATACGCCATCAGAAGTAGTAGACCAATCCATACAAGCTCCACAACTATCTAATACAATTGCTTGATATTCTTTTGTTCCATTTTTTGTTGTTACCTCTAATTTAAATGTATCATTATAATCATAATATTGAATATTATCATTTTCTTCATAAGTATATTGACCAATTAAAGCATTTGTAGCAGTAGCAACTACAAGATAATCAGTCCCTTCTTCTCCATATACTTTTCCATTTAATTTAGACTTTGTTCCACCCTTCCACATTGCAAATCCATTTTCATCAAAATACATGCTTCCTTCTTCTAAATAAGGAGCAACAAGTCCAACACTACCACCCAAACGTTTTTCACTATCATCTGGTGTATATTGATAAGTAGTAAGTCGTACTTTCTTTTCTGTTCTTTCAGTATCTTGTTGTAAAGAACCATTTTCAATATTCTGTTCAATCATTGTTTGTAATCCGTTTTCAATACTTTCTTGTTCTAATAAAATTCCGGTATTCATTTTTACATGCAATTCTAATGTTTGAGCATCAATATGATACAAATCAGCAAGATACGCAAGATAACTATGATATTCTAATTCTCCAGGTACAATTGCTACTTGATTTGCTATTTCCATCAAATTCTTCATTGCATTATCTGATCGTTCTTCTGTTCGATCAGGATCTACCTTTTCTATATATGCATTTACAGTAACAGTTGGTGCCCAAGCCGTATCAATGGATACGACTAATCCTAACACTCCTGTAACAAATAATTTTTTACCATTTAAAACTTTTAAATTTTTAACCACTTTTCCTTTCATATTAAACTCCCCTTCCTTTTCACACACAATTGCACTAGTATAACACTTTAAAACTGGGAAAGTCAAGGAAAATGTTGCAAATACGCAAAAAAAGCGTTAAAAAAACACAAAGAAAGAAACAAATTAACTTTGTTTCTTTCTTTGACTAATACCAATTCCATCTCCAATCGGGAAAAAAGTAGTCGTAAATTCTTCATTTTCTTCTAAAAATGTAATATAAGCATTAATTTTTCTTACAAGTTGTCTTACATTTCTGCTTTCTATTTTTTCTTTTGTATGGACAAGTCCATGAAATTCTAAATTATCAGAAATTATTGTTCCATCTTCTTTTAAATTCTTTTTAAATTTTTCAAAGAATTTAATATATTGACTCTTCGCTGCATCAATAAAAATTAAATCATATTGTTTTGTTAATTCTACATCAAATGCATCAGCATGGAAAATAGTAATTTGATTTTCTAAACCAAATGCACGTATATTTTGACAAGCCAGATTATATCTTTCTTGATCACGTTCAATCGTTGTAACATGTACTTGGGGATCAACAAGTGCCATTTTAATTGCTGAATATCCAATGGCACTTCCAATTTCAAGTACATTCTTAATCTGATGTTCTTTCATATAATCTGTTAAAAATGCTATTCCATCTGGTAACATAATTGGTACGTTATGCGCTTTTGCGTACTCTTCTAAAGCTTCTACTCGAACTCGTACCATAATCCCTCACTACGTAACTGATTAATGATTGCATTATGTTCGGCATCGGTTTTTGTAAAATATACTTTTCTATTTTTATCAGCAACAAAGTATAAATAATCACTTGCTGCTGGTGCGATTGCTGTTTTAATTGCACTAATACTTGGGTTACAAATTGGTCCTACAGGTAGTTTTCCTGCCATACTTGCACTTCTTGTATTATAAGCATTCGCATCGTTAATTTCAGACATATATAAATCTCTTTCTCCTACATTCACTCTTGCCGCATAATAAGTTGTAACATCACTACCAAGACTCATATTCGCATTTAAACGATTATAAAATACTCGCGCTACTTGTTCACGATCACTCTCACTAATCGCTTCAATTTCACTCATAGATGCCACGGTCATAATTTGATGTACTGTATAACTTGATTTACTAAATTCATCTTTGTAAGGTTCTAATTGTCTTGCTGTTTCATCTAGCATTACTTTAACAATGTCTTCAATACTAGCACCTTTATCAAATTCATAGGTATTTGGATATAAATACCCTTCTAATGGATAATAAATTTGTGGATTTTTAATTTCATCCGTTAAGAACCAATAGTTTTGAATTAACTTATCAAGATACTCTGAATTACTCATAAACGTAATTACTTCTTCACTAGAATACGTCGTATTTTTAGAGATAATTTCTGCAACTTGACGCATATTTAATCCTTCTTTAAATGTGATTGTCATAACATTTGTATTTTGTGGTGATTTCCCTAACTCTTCCACAATTTGATTTAATGTCATACTTTTTCTTAAATAATGTTTTCCTGCTTTTAATGTTTCCTTTGGTGGATGTAACTTAATATGAATTTTATATCCTAAAGAAGAACGAATTAGTCCTTGCTCTTCTAAAAAGTCAGCAATGGAAGAATAAGTATCTCCAGCTTCCATTATCACAACATAATTCTTACTATCTTTTTTATTAACAGGACTCATTAATAACTGAAACACCAAACAACAAACAAGAACAACAATAAGGAAGGCTAAAATTCCTACTAATATTTTACCATTGCGATTTAGTTTAACTTTTTTCTTTTTCATACACTAAAAGGCGAGCTGTTATTGCTCGTCAGTTGTTTTCCCCTCTTCTTCACTTGCTTGTGCTTGAATTTCATCTAAAATTGTCTCAATAATTTTCCATTCTTTTTCAGTTTCAATTGGTTCTAATACAGTTGGTTCTTGATCTGGTTGATAAATAGATGCATATACTTTTACATTTCCTTCTTCATCTGTTGTGTTGTCTGTATAAACCATATAATTTTTATTTGTTTCTTCTGATTCAAATGTAAATAATACTTCACATTCTACATCATTTCCATTATTATCTTTTACTTTAAATGTCATTCTTTCGTCACTCATCATAAATTCTCTTTTCCTTTCATCTTATCCAAATATGTTTGTAAAATAATGTTCGCTGCCAAACTATCCACTTTCTCTTTTCTTTTTTTCCGAGACATATCACCTGCAATCATATACTGATGTGCTGAAACAGTTGACAATCGTTCATCTTGTAAAATTACTTCCATACCTAGATACTCTTGTAATTTTTTTTGAAACTCGATGGTTGCTTCTCCTCGAGGTCCAATTGTATTATTCATATTTTTAGGGAATCCCAATACGATCTTACCAACTTGAAATTCTTCTGTAATCGCTTTAATCTGAGGAAGCAAACTATCATAATCTTCTTCAGAAAAACGAATTGTTTTTAACGTAGTTGCTATCGTTGCTGTCGTATCAGAAAGTGATAAACCTAGCGTTCTCGTTCCTAAGTCTAGTCCCAAATAACGCATTTCTATCACCTACCCTATACAATACAATTTTATTGTAACATGAACCTGATATTTTCGCAACATCTAAAGGACAAAAACAAACAAGTTGTTTCTCTCTACCTCTAAGGTTTCATATTTCTTGTTGGTCATTAGGATTAAAAAAAAGCAGATAATTTCTGCTTTTTTACTTAACGAGTTATTTGATAAGTTTTTGTCTTTTGTTTTTCTAATTGTTCTATAATTGGTTCACAACTTGGATATAACTCATATAATTGCTCTCTTCGTACTTGATTTAACAATTCTTTTTTCTCATGCAATATTTGACGAAGATGAAAACGTTCTTCTAATATCGTATCGATTGTTTGATTATATTCTTCTTCGTCATCATCATAAAAACAATCGAACATAGCATCTTGCGCAGTTTTTCCTAAAAAATCATATCTTGATTGTGTTTTTTTTATTTGAAAATCCAACATCATTTCTTGAATTGTTAATTCCGGCAATTTGCGATATTCCACTTTATTTTTCCTCCAATATTGCCTTAATTCTTCTTACTCCAGCACTACTTGATTCTTCTTTTTTAATTTTAAAGTGACCAAGTTCTTTCGTATTCTCTACATGTGGTCCTCCACAAATTTCTAAAGAAACATCACCAATTTTATAAACTGTAACAACATCTCCATAACGTTCAATAAATTGTGCTTCAGCACCCATGTTAACAGCTTCTTCTTTCGCTACATCGAAATGTTCTACTGGAATACTTGCATCAATCCATTCATTTACTTGATTTTCTAACATCGTTTTTTCTTCCTCTGTTAATTTATGATCACATGGAAAATCAAAACGCATTCTTTCATCTGTAATATTACTTCCTTTTTGATAACTATCAGGATTAATTAACTTTTTAATTGCGGCATTCAATAAATGGGTTGCCGTATGATATTTAATATTCATATCAGAATCACTTGCAAGACCACCTTTAAATTTACCAGTACTTCCAGCACGTGATTTTTCTTGATGTTCTTTAAATTTTTCTTCAAACCCATTTACATCAACAGCAATATTTTTTTCGCTGGCAAGTTCTTGTGTTAATTCAATAGGAAATCCATACGTATCGTATAAATGGAATGCTTCCACTCCAGTAATTTCAGTACGTCCTTCTTTTTGAATTAATTTATCAAATTCTCTTAATCCTTTATCTAATGTACGCCCAAATTTTTTCTTTTCTGTTGTTAATACTTCCATAATATGTTTTTCATTACGTTCTAACTCTGGATAATATTTTTTATATTTTGCGATATAATTACGAGCAATTTCTAAATCAAAATCACTATCTAAATCAATTCCTATTTTTTTTGCATGACGAATCATACGACGAATTAATCTTCTTAAAATATAACCACGATCCGTATTAGATGGCCAAAGAATTGCATCATCTCCGCTAATCATGACAATGGCACGTAAATGGTCTGCAATAATACGCATACTTGTTTTATTTTCTTCATACTTTTTATCTGATACTTTTTCAATATATTCAATAATATCTTTTAATAAAGTCGTTTGATAATTATCGCTCGTTCCTTCTAATACCGCAGTAATTCTTTCTACTCCCATACCAGTATCAACATTTTTTTGAGCAAGTTCTGTAATCGTTCCATCACTTGCTTTATGATACTGCATAAATACATTATTCCAAATTTCTACCCAACGTTCATCTTGTGGATCATACACTTCTGGTGCTTCTTCTTTTCCTGTCCAGTAAAAAATTTCTGTATCTGGTCCACAAGGTCCACTATCTCCAGCAATCCAAAAGTTATCTTCTACTCCTAGTCTTGCGATTCTTTCTTCTTTAATTCCCATTTCTTTCCATAATGCAATACTTTCTGTATCAGCAGGAATATCCTCGTTTCCTTCGAATACTGTTACAGCTAATCTTGATACTGGAATCTTTAAAACCGTTGTTAAAAATTCAAAACTCCACGCAATGGATTCTTTTTTAAAGTAATCACCAAGACTCCAGTTTCCTAACATTTCAAAAAAAGTATGATGGGTATTATCTCCAATTGCATCTAAGTCTGTACAACGTAAACATTTTTGTACATCAACTAATCTTGTTCCCTCTGGATGTTTTTCTCCCATTAAATAAGGAATGAGTGGTTGCATACCAGCAGTATTAAATAAACAACTAGGATCATTTTCTGGTATGATTGGTGCACTCTTAATAAAAGCATGTCCCTTACTTTTGAAAAATTCAATATATAAATCTTTAATATTCATCTTATCCCTCCAACAAACTAATTACTTTTTCCTTTAATTGTTCTATTGAGCCATCATTGATAATAATCGCATCATAATACTGATTATTTACTAATCCATGTTCTGTACTATGATTTCCTAACGCTCCAAGTGGATCTTGAAAGTTTGGTCTTTCTACTTTTATCGTATAAACTTTGGAAAAAGCTTTTTGAATTGATTCCACTTCATGATCAAATCGGGCATCACTAAGCGTTATTATATCATAAAAATAAGAAAAAACTTTAATATCTTCAATGATTCTTCGTACAAATAGATCAGAGTCAATTTCTTTTCTAATTAAATCAGTTCCCAGATATTGCAAGAAAGCACGTGGTTTCGTTTCTTCCCTTCCATCCCAATCTGTTACTAATTTCGCATATTCTTTAATATAATGGGCAAAATCAACATCAATCGCTTTTTTTCCTTGTTGTTCATAGTACTCACGAATGATAGTCGCAATCGTATCTTTTCCTTGTCGTGCTGAACCAGCAATTACAAATATTTTAGGATTTCTTTGTTCTATTTTCATATTTATTCCTCTCATATCAAAACCGCGATTTTATTGAGATTGAAAACCGCGGTATCTACTTCATGTCATCTAATCATGAACCGTAACTGGTTTCTCTATTTTCTTTTCTTCTTCCCTAAATCCGAAGATCTCATATTTTCGATCATAAAATAAGATGATCGCTTTGATTGATCCAATAATTGGAGTTGATACTACCATACCAATAATTCCCCAGAAATGTCCAAATACAAGTAATCCAGTAATAATTGTTACAGGATGTAACTTTGTTGTTTTACTCATAATATATGGTTGGAAGAAATTTCCTTCGATAAATTGAATCACAACAATTAATATGAATGTTAAAATACCCGTTGTAATTCCTTGAGAAAAACCAACGATTACTGCAGGAAATCCTCCAATATATGGTCCTGCATAAGGAATTACGTTTGTTACTCCACAAAACAATCCAAATAAAAGTGGTGCTTTTAATCCAATTAGCCATAATCCAATCGAAGACACAATAAAGATAACGGTAGAATCTAAACAAGCGCCTTGAACATAGCGAATCATAGAAGAATTTACTAATTCAGCTAGTTCATGTGTACTTGTTTGAAAACGTTTTGGTAAAAAACCAATTAAAGTAGTTCCTACTCCATCAAATGTAAGTAATAGATAAAATCCAATAATAAGTCCAATCACGATTGCGCCAACACCAGAAAATAATGTTTTAACAAAAGAAATTGTCATTGTTGGTAGTGACTCTGTTAAACCATTCCCAAAATTTTTTAAAGCAGTTGATAAGTTATTTTGTACAGTATCAACATCGATATATTCAATATTATCAAATTGATGAAATAAATCATCAATCCAACCACTCACAGAATCTACAACACTTGGAATCGAATGAGCAAAATCATTTACTTGAGAAATTAATAATGGAATTAATGCATTAAGTAAAATAGAAATACCACCAATAATTAAGGCATATGTAACTGTTGTTCCAACACTACGTCGCACTCCTTTTTTCTGCATCCAAGTAACAAAAGGATTAAATAACCACGCAATTAATAAACCAATAAAAAGTGGTGATAAAATTTTTAAAATAGTTAGTATAAATTTTTTTACTTCCCATTCTTTTAATATCATTGTAATTCCTGCTACTACGGCAATAAAAATAAAGAAGTACGATACTTTTAAAATCTTTTTTAGTAACATTATAACATCATTCAATGTTTTTACATCCACTTCTTTATCACTAATCTTTCTTCTAAACATACCCTCACCTCATAAACTCATTATAACATTATTAAATTTTGATGTAAATAAAAGGATAACAATCAATTTCCCTTTACATTCGACAAAAAGAGATGATCTTTTTTATAGGTATCATATCGTAATTTGTGCTATAATGGAAATGGTGATGCTATGAAAAGAAACTCAAGATATAAGAGGACATCAGAAGTAACGGAAGATACAACTTCTAAAATCCAAAAAATCGAAATGCATGAGAAAACAATCGACTTAGCAGATACTAGTCAAATGCCAATTATTATCCGGGAAGGAACTAAGAAAGAGAAAATTAAAAAAAGAACGAGAAAACAATACTTATGGGTCATTATTTTACTAATATCTCTTATTATTCTTGGTTATGCTGGATTTAAAATAATAAACTGGGATCAAGACAATAAAAAAACAAGTAAACAAATTGAAGAAATTGATCAAACTGTGAAAGTTGAAGAAGTCCCTGCTTCTAATGAAGATACTTTAGTAAATGAACCAAAAAAAGATGATAAAAATAACGATTATTGGAATTATATTAAATTACCACTTATCAATGTTAATTTTAATGACTTAATGAATAAAAACCCAGATACTGTTGGATTCTTAAAAGTAAACGGGACAAATATTAATTATCCAGTCGTACAAACCAATGATAACAAATTTTATTTAAACCATTCCTTTGACAAATCATATAATGAAGCCGGATGGGTATTTATGGATTATCGTAATGATGTCAATCAGTTAAGTGACAATACCATCATATATGCTCATGGTAGATGGGATACAACCATGTTTGGTTCATTAAAAAACGTCTTTAAAAATAACTGGTATCAAAATACAGATAACTATGTTGTTCATCTATCGACACCAGCTTATAATAGTTTATGGCAAGTATTCTCTATTTATACAATACCAACAGAAACCTATTATATTACTAGTAACTTTGGAACAGATGAATCTTATCAAAAGTTTTTAACAACAATTCAATCAAGAAGCGTATATAAATTTAATGCAAGTGTTAATACAAATGATAAAATTCTTACACTCTCTACTTGTCTAAATAATAAAGAAAAAGTAGTATTACATGCGAAATTAATTAAATTACAATATAAATAATAAATAAACCCAATTTCTTATAAATAGAAATTGGGTTTTATTCTTTCTTCTATCAATATCGAAAACAAAAAAAGAAAGTTACATTTTATTTAAAACTTTCTTTTTCATTTTTCTTTAATTAAGCTTGAAATACTTTTTTAGAACTAATTACTAATGCTCCACATCCTAAGATAGCAAGTGCAATATATGTTGCAATACCATCAAAAGTATCTGGGTTTTCACTTGGTTTTTCATCTGGTTTTGGTGTAGGTGTAGGGTTTGGTGTTGGAGTTGGTTCAACGATTTCTTCATCTCCGTTAACTGTTACTCCCTCTTTTGCTTCATTAGAAGTTGCTACTACATCACCATTTGCATCTTTTAACACTAATTTTTTACCATCAGTTGCTAATTTCATAGCAGAATCTTTTTCATTCTTAACGATAACTTCACCTAAATTATCGTTTTCAGCAAGAACTAATAATTCATCTTGAGTACCATTAATTACACCATTCATTGTTAATGCTGGTGTATTATTAACACCTTCTCCTTGTCCAAATTCAATTCCATATGCATTGGCATTCATTGTTAAGTCAATGATTGTTGCAGCACCACCATTTAATAATACTGCTCCAAATCCTGAATTTGTAATTGTAGTTTTGTTAAATACTACATTACCTCCAGCATATGCTTGAACACCATATTTTTTTGCTCCATTAATTTTTACATTGTTTAATGTAAGATTTGCACCACTGTTAACTGTAATAATACTACCATTTGGTCCATCATTAACAAATGCATCTCCTGCACTAATTGTAAAATCTCCACCATTTAATACAACATCTGTTTTTACATATAATGGTGCATTAATTTCTACATCACTTGTAAGAGTTACTTCTCCACCTGCTTCTAAAGCAGCTTTTAAAGTTTCTTCATTATTTGCTTCTAAAGCGCTAACATTTAACATTGGTACAGCAACGAATGCAAATACTGCCATACCGATTAATTTTTTTAAATTCTTCATTTCTTTTCCTCCTATTTATTTTAGCATTTTTGTTCTAATTTCTTTCAAGCTTCACCTACCTTCCCTACAAATATATCATAACACACTTATATTAATTTGAAAACAGTAGATTATCACTTTTTTTCGACATAATATCAAAGTACTGTCAAATTTTACATTTTTTTGATATAATAGGTTTTGTAATTATGATAGGAGGAGAATATGATACGTAATTTACTTGGCGGAATCGCAGTTGGTGTTGCCAATATTATACCAGGGGTAAGTGGTGGTACAATTATTGTATTATTAGGATTATTTGATAATTTAGTAGAAAGTATCAGTAATATTTTTAATTTTAATATTAAAGTCAAAGACAAAAAGAAAGATTTTTTATTTTTATTTCAATTCTTAATTGGAGCAGCAATTGGATTAGTTGGTTTTGCAAAAATATTAGAAATATTATTTGTAAAGTTTGAAGTACAGACATTATATTGGTTTATTGGTCTTATCTTATTTTCTATTCCAATGCTGAAAAGAAAAGAAATGGATGGGCAAAAAATCAATTGGTTATTCTTACTAATTGGAATTGCGTTAATTGGAGGATTAGTATTAATTGCTCCAGGAGAAGAAGGAAATATTGTTCCATTAAAAGAATTGCTTGCGAAAGATTTAAATGTAGGATACTGTCTTATTTTAGTTGGAATTGGAGCAATTGGTGGTGCTAGTATGATGTTTCCAGGAGTAAGTGGTTCTATGGTATTATTAGTACTTGGTTATTACCACTTATTTAAAGGTTATGTAGCAAACGTTACAACATTTGAATTAAATATTTTAATTCCATTAGTATTTATTGCAATTGGGGTTGGAATTGGAGTTGTGGTAAGTGCAATTATTACCAATTATTTATTAAAGCACTACAAACGTAATACGATGAGTTTTATCTTAGGACTCATTATCATGAGTGCGATTACGATTATTCCAAGAGTAACTTATAATGTACCACTTATCATAAGTTCTATTATTTGCTTCATCTTTGGTGGTGCAGTAGTACTATTATTTGATCGATATAGTAACTAAAAAGAAGTAGATTTTCTACTTCTTTTTTTGATGTTCTTTTAACCATTTTTGCGCATAACCACAAATAGGAACACACTCATATCCATTCTGATCAATCCAGTTTATAAATTCCTGCATTAACTTACTGGCATACCCCCTATTTCGATACATTTCTTCAACAAAAACTGAATCGATATAGATTACCTTCTCTACTTCATGAAATAAAATTTTTCCTACTAATTCTTTTTCATATCCTTTTAATTCTTGTTTCTCTACTACTATTTTCATTGGTCCACTTCCTAATAGAAAAAGGAGTAAAACTCCTTATACGCTCATTAATTCATCTTCTTTTGCTTTTAATTTTTCATCGACAATTTTATTATATTTATTGATTAAATCTTGAACGTCATCCATAGATCCTTTTTTCTCATCTTCTGTTGCTTCACTTTTTTTTATTTCATTATTCGCATCTTGTCTAGCATTTCTTAAGGCAATACGACAATCTTCTGCCATTCCTTTTGCTTGTTTTACATAATCTCTTCTTGTTTCTTCTGTAAGTGCTGGAATATTTAGAATAATTACTTCCCCGTTATTATTTGGTGTCAACCCAATATTTGCTTCATAAATTCCCTTTTCAATCGCATTTAAACAAGATTTATCAAATGGTTTAATTTGTAATTGTCTTGCTTCTGGAATAGAAATCGTTGCAAGTTGTTGAAGTGGTGTTACTACTCCATAATATTCTACCGTTACATTACATAAAATAGCTGGATTCGCACGTCCTGCACGAATATTCACAAAACGTTTCTCCATCGTTTCAATTGCCCCGCTCATTTTTTCTTCTGCATTTAATAAAATTTCATCTATCATAATAAATTCAATCTTCCTTTCACTAATATTATATCGAAAGAATGATTTTAAAGTCAATTTTTTTAAGTAAAATATTTTATTCTTTTTTTATTTATGATATTATGGTTTATGGTTAGAGTAAAGGATGGTAGTTATGAAAATTGGATTTGATAATGACTTATATGTCAAAAAACAAAGTGAAAAAATTAAAGAAAGAATCAAAAAATTTGATAAATTATATTTAGAATTTGGAGGAAAGTTATTTGATGATTATCATGCATCAAGAGTTCTTCCTGGTTTTTTACCAGATTCCAAAATTAAAATGTTATGTGAATTAAAAGATATGGCTGAACTAATTTTATGTATTAATGCCAATGATATCGAAAGAAAAAAAATACGCGCTGACTATGGTACAACTTACGATACAGAAATACTAAGACTAATTGATGTATTTCACGACTTAGGTTTATCTGTTAACAGTGTTGTTATAACATTATTTAAAGGTCAAAACGATGCTTTAAAATTTAAAGAATTATTAGAACGTAGACACATTAAAACTTACATTCACACTCCTACAAAGGGATATCCTACTGATGTAGATACGATTGTAAGTGAAGAAGGTTATGGAGCAAACCCTTATATCAAAACGACAAAACCACTTGTTGTTGTAACAGCACCAGGACCAGCTAGTGGAAAACTTGCTACTTGTTTATCACAACTATACCACGAACATAAACGTGGAATTAAAGCTGGATACTCAAAATTTGAAACATTCCCAGTATGGGATTTACCATTAAAACATCCAGTCAATGTAGCATATGAAGCAGCTACTGCCGATTTAAAAGATGTCAATATGATTGACTCATTCCACTTAGAAAAATATGGAATATCAGCTGTTAACTATAATCGTGACTTAGAAGTATTTCCTGTATTAAAAGCAATTCTTCATAAAATTACCAATGAAGATATTTACTACTCCCCTACTGATATGGGTGTTAATATGATTGGTAGTTGTATTGTAGATGATGATTGTATTAAAGAAGCAAGTAAAAAAGAAATTATTCGCAGATATTATCAAGCGGCTTGTAGTGAGTTAACTGGAAATGGTACAAAAGAAACAACGGAGCGCATTAAGCTTTTAATGAATGAGTTAGAAATGAATCCAGAAGATTACTTACCAGTTATTCAAGTAGCAAAAGAAAAAGGGAAAAAGGAAAATTTACCAGTAATTGCCCTACAATTACCAAATGGAAAAATTATTACTGGTAAAAAAACAGACTTACTAAGTCCAGCTAGTAGTTTAATCTTAAATGCTATTAAAGAACTTACAAATATTCCAGATGACGTATTTTTACTTGCACCAAATATTTTAGAACCAATTTTAAAATTAAGACCAAAAACAAGTAATAATCAAACACTTAATTTACAAGAAGTATTAATTGCTCTTAGTATTTGTAGTGTCACAAATCCAATTATTGAAAATGCCATCAATGCATTGAAAGAATTAAATGGTTGTGAAGCACACGCAACGTTTATGGTTTATAATGGAGATTTAAATACCCTACGTAATCTAAATATTAGACTTACTTGTGAACCAATTTATTACTCAAAAAATTTGTATATGCAAGATTAAAAAAACATCGTACAAAATCTGTACGATATTTTTTTATTTACTGACTACAACAACACGAGCTGAGTGTTTGCTGCGTTCACCACCGTGACCATTGCTTGAATAGAAAATACCAGCGTACGTACCACTACCGTAGTAACCGCCTCGATTCATCCAAGGAACAGACGGATAAGGTACATATCCATAATCATCATACCAGTTTCTACTTGATGATATTGATACTTCTTTTATTGCATCTCCTATTTTACTAATACTCTTATCGGTACTACTTGTACTATAATCATACAGATTATAATATTTACTTTCTGGGGTACTATCAAATCCACTGTTTAATGGATTAAAACTTCCATCTGGGTTTGCACTATTGGCCATTACATATTCCCAAGATCCTCCACTCATATCAAAAATTCCAGTAATATTTCCAGTGGTACTTTGATTATAAACTCCATTTCCTTTACTTCCGTAGGCATTTTTACAAGTGGATGAAGTTTCTTCACTGGCACTGTCGGCTCCGCATCCTGTTATATAACTACCATTATTATTTATCCACACTTCACTATTCATTCCATACTTACTATGTGAAAGGTATGCAACCGCTCCCCATTCACTATTCTTCATCATATGAGAATCATAACTATTAATTCCATAATTTCCTGTTTTACTCATACTTTGGATTGTATGAGAGAACTGACTTACATTTAAACTTCTTAATGAGCCAACATTTGGTTTTATCGTTGGATTACTTTCCGTACCTGTCATTTCAAACTTTCCTACCCACATTCCTGATAGTTCATTTTCTCCAAACGTAAATGCTGGATGTGTTAACCATTCTCCATTCGTTTTTCCAACACTTTTCTTTGCATACTTTCTTTCAAACTCGATTTTAATTTCTTGTTTCGATGCTTGCCCACCCTCAGCATTCCATAATTGATATTTATATCTTGGTACCCATACAAAATATCCTAAAATATCTGCTTCCTCTATTTTTGTTCCAGCACTCGCACTTTTATACTTGACTCTTGAATCATTTGTTACCGATACGGCATTGGCCCATTTCTTATTATCATAATCATACCAACTACTTTTAATATCTGCTTTCATTACATTTCCATCATTATCAAAAGTAACAGGAATCATTCCATCTTGAATTACCGGTTTTTCTATTCTACTAGCATTGGTACAATCAGTTTCTGTTTTTTTACTTTCATCTACCGTTACCGTTTCATTTTCATACTCTTTTACAACACAAAAACCATTAATCCAAGCTCTAAGTTGAGTATCCATTTCTTCATTAATATCTAAAATAAAACTTGTTGGTTTCGTTCCTTTCATTGATAAATTACTACTTTCATCATAATAAAACGGTGGATTTTGTTCTGATGACGATGCTGCTAATTCTCCAGCTTTGATTACATTGTAGCCAGCATCTCTTGCCGCACCCCTTTTCGCATCATTAATCACATTCATGATTAACGGGGTTGCGATTAACGCGATGACTGCTAGTATCACAATAACTGCTAGTAATTCGATTAACGTAAATCCTTGCTTTGTTTTTCCTTTCATTCTTTTATTCACTCCTCCAATTCTATTGGTAGTATACCATTTTTTATTCATACTATCAATATAAAGTTCAACGTTCTTTTTAACATTATTTCAGTTACAAAAAGCTAATAAAAAAAGAAATGATTATTTTTCATTTCTCTTTACGAATTTATCAAAATTTTTAAACTCCACTGCTTCATCTAATTTTGTTTTGGCTAATTGTTCAAATAATTTCTTTTGTTCTCTTGATAATTTTTTAGGAGTAATCACATTAATTAATACATACATATCTCCAGCTCGTTTTGTATTGACATCTTTGATTCCTTTTCCTTTTAATCGATGTTTATCATTGGTATCACTACCTGCAGGAATAGTTAGTACAACGTTTCCTGTTAACGTAGGAATTTCTTTTTTACATCCAAGAGCTGCTTCTGCCATCGTAATTGGAACACGTAAATAAATATCATTTTCATCACGAATAAAATATTCATGTTCTTTTACGGTAAATTCTAAATAAACATCACCATTTGGTCCACCATTGATTCCTGATTCACCTTTTCCAGGAATACGAAGTTGATTCCCGGTATCTACTCCTGCTGGTACCTTTACACTAATTGTTTTATTTACTTTTTCTTTTCCTTTTCCATGGCAATTTGAACATGTTCTATCAAATGTATGACCAGTTCCGTTACAAGTTGGACATGTTGTTTTACTCATAAATGTTCCAAACATCGTACGTTGTTCTGTTGAAATACTTCCCGTTCCATGACATCTAGAACAAGTATGTTCCCCATGTCCTCCTAATCCATGACATTCATGACAATCTTCCATCACATTTAATTGTAATTCTTTTTCACAACCAAACACAGCTTCTTCAAATGTTAAATTCATGTGAATAAGGCTATCATTTCCTTTTCGTGGTCGATTACTACTTCTTCCACCACCAAAGTTAAATCCAAATCCTCCTCCAAAAATATCACCAAAAATATCAGAAAAATCAAAGTCAGAGAAATCAAATCCTCCAGCTCCACCTGCTCCTCCTTGGAAGGCAGCATGACCAAATTGATCATATTGACGACGTTTATCTGGATCACTTAATACCGCATAAGCTTCTTGTACTTCTTTAAACTTGGCTTCGGCATCCGGTTCTTTTGAAACATCTGGGTGATATTTCTTCGCTAATTTACGAAACGCACTTTTGATTTCTTTTTCATCGGCATTTTTACTAACACCTAATACCTCATAATAATCTCGTTTCTCCATTATTTACCTCCTTACTAACTATGATAGATTCTTTTAAAATCCTCTATTGTTTGATTAAACATATCAATTGCACTTTCAATATAATCCGGTTTTGTAATATCAATTCCAACCATTTGTAAATGTTTCATTGGATGATCCTTACTACCATGTTTTAAAAATGCGATATAGTTTTCCTTTGCATTCGGTTTATTTTCTAAAATATCAGTTACAATTTTACAAGCACATGATAATCCTGTTGCATATTTAAAGACATAAAATGGCGTATAAAAGTGTGGGATTCTTGCCCATTCATACTGAATTTGTTCATCAAGTACTACTTCATCTGCAAAGTACTTTTTATTTAATTCATAATAATCTCGAGAAATTGTATCACTAGTTAATGCGATTCCTTGTTGTTTTTTATCATGCATCATCTTTTCAAATTCTGCAAACATTGTTTGACGATAAATTGTTCCTTTAAATAATTCCATAAGTTCGGCTAAAATTTGTAGTTTTTCACTTTTATCATTGGTATGCTCTAATAAATAATGACTGAGTAACAATTCATTTACCGTACTTGCAATTTCAGCAACAAAGATACAATAATCACCTGTTTGATATGGATTATTTGTTCTCGCATAATAACTATGCATTGAGTGCCCTAATTCATGTGCTAATGTCGATACATCGTTTAAACTTCCATTATAATTTAATAACACATAAGGGATGGTATCATAGCACCCACCTGAGTAAGCACCACTACGTTTTCCCTTATTTGGATAAATATCAATCCAACGTTCTGTAAAAGCACGATGAAGTGTTTTCTGATATTCTTCTCCAAAAATAGAAAGGGCATCTTCAACCATTGTTTGTGCTTCTTTAAAAGAATATGTTTTATCACTACCCTTCACAATATCAACATAGATATCATATAAATGCATCTCATCTAATCCTAATACTTCTTTTTTTAACTGAAAATATTTTTTTATCACATCCATTTTATCCGTTACGGTATCAATTAATGTTTGATAAATATCTTCGGTTAATTCGTCACGGAATAAAAAAGATTGTAAACTAGAACTGTAATTGTGAGTTTCAGCATATGCCTTTGCTTTTTCAATATTACCAACAAAGGTAGAAGCAATCGTATTTTTAAATTGTTCATAACCAGCGAATAATTTTTCAAATGCTATTTTACGAACTTCACGATTTTTAGAACGAATAAAAATACTATAATTTCCTTCAGTAAGCTCTACTTCTTCTCCATCTTCACTTTTCATTGTCCCAAGATTCATATCACTATTTGTTAAAACGTCAAAGACGTTATCAATCGTATTTAATGCTCCTGCATAAGTTGCAAGTAACTTTTCTTTTTCTTCACTTAAAGTATGTGGTTGATAACGATAGACTTCTTGTAAACTAAGTTCAAATTCTTTTAGTTCTGGTTTTTCTTGATACCATGATTCTATTTTGGAATATGGATATTTTAAAAGAGTTGGTGTAATATAAACACTCTTTTTAATAATTTCTTGATAAAGGGATTCGATATTTGAATTCATTTCTAAATAAGTTGTATTTCCTTTATCTTGATCACTTTTCATACTTGCATAGACATAAAGTTTTTCTAATTTACGAGAGATTTTCTCATCAAATTTTAATAATGCATATAACTGTTCGGCATTTTCCATCATTGTTTCTTTATATTGATCATAAGCTGGATACTCTTGTTTCAATGTTTCTAGCTCGTTATACCATGCTTCATCTGATGGATAAATCTTTGTTAAATCCCATGTATTTGATACTGCAATTTCATCTCTTAATTTTAATTTTTCCATATGTTTCTCCTATAGATACACGACAAAGTTCTAGAGATATCCTAGAACTTTACCGTCTGACTTTTATTTTTCTTCAAATTCAGCATCTTTTACATTATCGTTTTTATCATCTGTACTATTTGATTCTGTATTATTTGCTTCATTTGCTTGGGCAGCTTTTGCTGCTTCTTCATATACTTTTGTAGCAAGAGCCATCATTGTTTCGTTTAATGCTTCTTTTTTCGTTTTGATATCATCTAAGTTATCTTTTTCTAATGCTTCTTTTAATTCTTTTACTTGGCTTTCAGCTTTTTCTTTTTCTTTTGCATCTACTTTTTCTCCTAAATCTTTAATTGATTTTTCTGTTTGGAAAATAAGTTGTTCTGCTTCATTACGTAAATCTGCTTCTTGTTTACGTTTTTCATCAGCTTCTTTATTTGCTTCTGCTTCTTTCATCATCTTATCAATTTCTTCATCTGATAAGTTTGTAGAAGAAGTAATTGTAATAGATTGTTCTTTATTTGTTCCAAGATCTTTTGCTTTAACGTTAACAATACCGTTAGCATCGATATCAAATGTTACTTCAATTTGAGGTACTCCACGTGGTGCTGCTGGAATATTTGTAAGTTGGAATCTACCAAGTGTTTTATTATCAGCTGCCATTGGACGTTCTCCTTGTAAGATATGAATATCTACTGCTGGTTGATTATCAGCTGCAGTTGAGAATACTTGACTCTTACTTGTTGGAATTGTTGTATTTCTTGGAATTAATACGGTTGATACTCCACCAAGTGTTTCAATACCAAGAGAAAGTGGTGTTACGTCTAATAATACGATATCATCTACTTCTCCTGTTAATACTCCGCCTTGAATTGCAGCTCCCATTGCTACTACTTCATCAGGGTTTACTCCTTTAGATGGTTCTTTACCAAGTTCTTTACGAACTAATTCTTGAACACATGGAATACGAGTAGATCCACCAACTAATAATACTTTATCGATATCGCTAGCACTTAAGTTTGCTTCTTTTAATGCATCACGAACTGGTTTTAATGTACTTTCTACTAAGTCATTAATTAATTCTTCAAATTTTGCTCTTGTTAAGTTAACTTCTAAGTGAAGAGGTCCGTTTTCTCCTTGACTAATAAATGGTAATGAAATTTGTGTACTTGTCATACCAGATAAGTCTTTTTTCGATTTTTCAGCAGCATCTTTTAAACGTTGCATTGCCATAGAATCAGTACTTAAATCAATTCCATTGTCTTTTTTGAATGTATCAACTAAGTAATCTACAATACGATGATCGAAGTCATCACCACCTAAACGGTTATTTCCACTTGTTGATAATACTTCAAATACTCCATCTCCAAGTTCTAGGATTGATACGTCAAATGTACCTCCACCTAAGTCATATACTAAGATTTGTTCTGTTTTATCTGTTTTATCAAGACCGTATGCTAAAGCTGCAGCAGTTGGTTCATTGATAATTCTTTCTACTTCAAGTCCAGCAATTTTACCGGCATTTTTTGTAGCTTGACGTTCTGAGTCATTAAAATATGCTGGTACAGTGATAACAGCTTTTGTTACTTTTTCTCCTAGGTATTCTTCTGCTGTTTTCTTTAAATCACCTAAGATCATGGCACTAATTTCTTCTGGAGTATATTTCTTTCCATTTGCTTCTACTTTGTAATCAGTACCCATATGTCTTTTAATACTTGCTACAGTATCTTTATTTGTTACCATTTGGTTTTTTGCAGCTAAACCTACAATAATTTCTCCATTTTTAAATGCTACCACAGATGGAGTTGTTCTATTTCCTTCTTTGTTAGCAATTACGGTAGGAGTCCCTCCTTCTAATACACTAACACAACTATTTGTTGTACCTAAGTCAATTCCTATTACTTTACTCATATATATCACCTTTCCTTTAATTATTCACTTACTTTAACCATAGATGGTCGAATGACTTTATCTTTTAAACGATATCCTTTTTGTAATACTTCAATTACCATACCTGGTTCTACTCCATCACGAGCTTCTGTCATAACTGCTTGATGGATATTTGGATCAAATTCTTTATGAAGTGCTTCAATTTCTGTTACTCCATATTTTTCTAAAACTTGATCCATATTACAGTAGATCATTTTAAATCCTGATAAGAACTTTGATACTTCATCTTCTAAATTATCATCATCCATATCAATCGCTCTTTCAAAATTATCAATAATTGGTAATAAATCTTTTACGATATCTTCATTAGAATACTTTAGCATTCGTGCTGTTTCTTCTTCTCTTCTTTTTTTATAATTTGCAAATTCAGCACTCTGTCTTAACACTTTATCTTGCAGTCCCTGAATTTCTTTTTTTAATTCTTCACTTTTATCTTTTTTATGAAACAATCCTTTTTTCTTTGTTTCATTTACAGACTTTGTATCTGATTCTGTGTTACTTTCTTCTTCGCAGTTGCAATTGTCACAGTCGCATTCTCTATCTTCACATTTGCAATCTTCACCACACTCGCAAGTTTCCTTGCAATCGCATGTATCGTCACAGTTACAGTTTGAATCACAATTGCATTTCTCGTCTTCACACTTACAGTCATGATTGCAAGTGCATTCTTCACTACATTTTTCTTCTTCTGTACAAGTACAATCTTCACCACAAGTACAGTTTTCATTACACTTACATTGTTTTTCTTTTTCTTCCATCAATCATCACCTTCCAAATGTTCTTTAATATATTCTAATAGAGCGATTACTCGTCCATACTCCATTCGTTTTGGACCAACTAAAGCAATCGTACCTTCTTCTCCATTAACAGAATATTTTGTTTTAATGATACTTACATCATCATCAAATTCTGTTTCACTACCAATATAGATGTGAACACCACTATCATCTTCTTTGATATTTCTAACCATATTTTTATCATCAAATTTACTAATAATCTCACGAATTTTGTCAGCATCATTAAATTCTGGTTGCATTAAAATATTACTTGCATGACTAACTTTTACTTCTTCTTGTCTTGCAATATCGTGAAATGCATGATAAAAGGCATTGTATAAAAGTTCATGTTGTTTTACAACTTGATTGATGACTGGTTTTACTTCATATTCTAGTTTTTCACTTACCTCATCAATTGGTGTACCAACGATTAATTTATTAATTAAATCAACTGTCTTTTTTAATTCATCTTGATTTACGGCAGCTCCCAAATGAATATTTTTATGTTCTACATGTCCTTTATCTGTAATGACAATCGCAATCATATTTTGTTCATCAAGTTGTTCTACCATAACTCTTGTAACACGATTTTCTTTGGATGCACTTCCTAATGTAATAGTTGTACAATTGGTAATTTCTGCTACAAGTTGCATCGATAATTTAATCGTATCAGAAATAGCCAATGAATTATTCTTGAAAATCGTTTGTAGTTTCAACATATCTTCTCCCGTAAGTTCACTCGGTTTCATAATGTAGTCAACATAATAACGATATCCCATTTCACTAGGAACACGCCCTGAAGAAGTATGTGTTTTTTCAAGCAAACCTAACTCTTCTAATAATCCCATCTCATTTCTGATGGTCGCACTAGAACAATTCATTAAATCACATAACGATTTAGAACTAACTGGTCTTGCTGTTTTAATATAATCTTCTACAATCAGTTTTAATAGATTTGTCTGTCTTTCATTAATCACAGAATCACCTCTTTAGCACTCTTAGGTTCCAAATGCTATTTACATTATACTAGTATATGTTAGCATTGTCAATATATGAGTGCTAAAAAATAAAAATTTATTATTTTTCTATTTTAAGAACACACAGTAACATTCCCTATTATTGTTATTTTAAATATTTACAAACCAGTCGTGGAGAAAATCGAGCACTATATTATAAGAAAAAAGAAGCATTAATTTGCTTCTTTTTCAAATACATAATAAGATGGTATTCTTTTACCAAAAATATAATCTCCATTTTTCCATCCGACAATTAAATATGTTTTTCCATTTGCATGAAGATATTCATATTTTGCTAACGTACCACGAGAACAAAATGGTGTGAAAAATCCTCTTGTATAATGAAAGTCATTGTTTCCTTGTCTTGTAATCATAATTCCTGTTCCATCTAATGAAACCATAATTTTCTTTAACCATAAATCAGTTTTATGATAACGTTTTCCAGGTATAAATTGATCTTTTGTAGTAACAAGATCAACAACATTCCAAATACCAGAAATTTCAGGATCTTCTACAAATGGTACATCTGTATTATCTTGTAATACAATATCAGCAATTTCATACTCTTTATGATCAACATTTTCAAACACTGCAACTTTATTTACTTCTCCTGAAATAGGATCTTGTAAAAAGACATATAAAGTTCCATCTTTTACTTCATATTCGTTTTCAACATCATTGATATAAAGATATCCCTTAGTCCAACTAAAAACCCAGTAGCTCTGTCCTTCAGGTAAAAAGTATAATTCTTGGATATTAAAATCATCATCGACGAAATTTCTTTGTTCGGCATCACTTTGGTGTTTTGCTACACCAAGTAATTTCCATTTTCCAATTACTTGGTTATCATTAATAAATTTTTTCATTTTTGATATACTCCCCTCTCTTTTTGAAAAGGTTTCCAAAATATGAATTTTATTTTTCATTCTTTCTATTTCTTTACTATATTCTGTTACTTTTTGTTCTAATTTACTAGGTTCATACTCTCTAATTTCTTCTAAAGAGAAACCTAAACTTTTTAAATTTAAAACAACAGTCATTTCTTCGATATTCTTCTCATTATAATAACGGTACCCAGAATAAACATCGACAAAACAAGGTTTTAATAATCCCTTCTGTTCATAAAAACGTACTGTCTTAATTGATACATCAAACATTTTAGCAAAGTCTCCTATTTTTATCATATTTTTTCTCCTTTCCGATTTCACTATACATCTAACCTTAAGGGGAGAGTCAATAGAGTCAATATTATTATATCAAAAAAAGAAACAATGTGTGGCTTTTGTTTCTTTTTTATTATCTAGTATACTGATAATTATTTTCTATTTTTCGTTCATATTTAAATACTTGCATTAAATCTTTTTCATCATCATCATTGATTCTAATTAAACGTGCCAAAGTATCAAATTGTGCATCCGTTACCTTATAACCACAAATGCTTGGATCTGGCACTTCAATTTCTACACGTCTCGTAGTATGTTCCATATTCACATATCCAAAACAGTGAATCAAGATATCTTTATATCCTAGATGAATGGATGCATATTTTGGATTGAGTTGTTGTACACTTTCATATGCCTTTTTTATATCTTTGTCTAATTTCACTAATCCGTAAATTTCAGCGAATTCATCATGTACCGCATCCATATTTCCGCGTTCTGTTACTTTTAAGAATTCTCCATCTGGACTAACAAATCCATCCCATCCCTTTACTTGATTTAAAGATTCTCCTTTATAACCTAAAACACAAATTCCCATTTCATTCCCCTTTCACAACGTTGTTATTTTACGGAATTTCTTAATGATTGTCAATCGAGTAGAGAAAAATAATTAAAAGTTTTAATTATTTTGTCCCTCTCACACCACCGTACGTACGGTTCGCGTATACGGCGGTTCAATTTATATTACAGTATGTACTTTTTGATAATAGTCTAGTG
>CALVRW010000018.1 GCA_944358795.1 uncultured Bacilli bacterium
TGTAGATTAATCATTGACTTTAGTTAATTCTTAGTGTTACCTACATAGACAACTCACTCCTTCAAAAATTTTTTTGAAAGGAAGGTTTTATTTATGGAAGTTATTTATTCAAAAGCATGTGGTGTTGATGTGCATAAATCTTTTATTGTTGCTGTCATTTGTGACTCAACATCCATCACACCTAAATATTACAAAAAACGTTTCTCAACCTTTAATAACGATCTTGTCAAATTTAGAAATTGGCTTCTTGATAACGACTGTCAAAATGTATGTATGGAATCTACCGGCAAGTATTATATTCCAATATACAATGCATTAGAAGGTTTTATCCCTAATATCGTCGTTGCTAATCCTAAATGGGTTGCTGTTATCAAAGGTGAGAAAGATGATAACAAGGATGCAAAATGGATTGCAGACTTGTTTAAATTAGGTATTGTTCGCTCTAGTTTTATTCCATCTAAGAATTTTAGAATCTTAAGAGAATTAACTAGATATCTTTACAAACTTACCTGCATGAAATCATCTGAAAAAAACAGATTTACTAATGCTCTTACAGTTGGAAACTGCAAACTTGATATGGTCTTTTCTGATATCTTTGGTAAATCTAGTCAATCTATTATCCAAACTATTTTAGATAATAATTCTTTTTCAGATGATGATATTATAAATTGTCTTCGTAAAAATTGCAAATCATCACATGAAGATATTTTATCTGCTATTTCAGGTATTAGTTTTACTTATGAACAAAAACTAAGAATTAAACTTATCAAAGATCACATTGATTATTTAGCCAATGAAATTAATAACTTAAGAGATATTATTAATAATTTAATTGCTCCTTATGAAGAGTATATCAAACTTCTTATGACTATTCCTGGTATTGATAGAAATTCGGCAATTACTATTCTTTCTGAAATTGGCAATGATATGTCACAGTTTTCTAGTCATTACAAACTTACTTCTTGGGCAGGTCTTGCTCCTGGTTGTAATGAATCAGCCGGTAAAAAGAAGTCTGTTAAAATTTCTCGTGCTGGTGTTTATCTTAAGCCTTGTTTAGTAGAGGTCGCACACTGTGCTGTTAAAGATAAAACCAATACTTATTATGCAAATAAATTTAATAAGATTTCTAAACGACGTGGTAAAAAACGTGCTTATATCGCTATTGCTAGAAAGATTTTAGTTGCTATCTATCACATGTTACTTACCGGTGAAGTCTGGAATCCTCGTGATTTAGCTAGTAATGAAACATCTGACAAAGATAGATTAAAATATACCAAAAATAACTTTAAACAATCTCTTAAACAATTACTTTCTTTAGGGCTTACATCTGATGAATTATTAGAAATAATAAATCAGAATTCCTTAATTGAATAATTAAATTTTTGACTTAACTTGGGGTAAGGGGAAGTCTGCACTTTTTTAGGTATTTCCGTAAAATAAATTTAGTTTTATTTTTCAGATTACCACCACTCTTATAACCATTTACTTTTTTCAGTAGGTATTTGGATTTCTTGAAAAATCTGATATAACTGATTCATATTTTCAATAATCGAATTACCCCAATCTATTTGATTATGATAATACATTTGTACCATTTTGTAAAATTTATGATTTTCTAGATAAGTACTTAGTACTTGATCGTATTGAAAGAAGTTTTTTACTTCTTCCATATTATCTAAATGAATTGTTTCCATTGAATCTCGATAACAGTCAATTAGCATCTTTGTCATCGTATCATGTTCATCATAATGATAGTTGACAATCTTATCATAATTTTCACAAATATTCATCATACTATTTTTTCTCATCATAATCCGTTGCATATAAGTCTCCTATCCAAATAATCTTGTAATATCATTCCATGTAATAACAATCATTAACAACATTAATAGAATAAAACCTACTGCATGTATCATATTTTCTGTTTCTGGTTTTAATGGTTTTCCTTTTATTTTTTCAATTACTAAGAATAATAATCTTCCACCATCAAATGCCGGAATTGGAAGTAAATTAATAAATCCAACATTGACACTTAAGAAACCAATTAAATAAATTACATTAATAAATCCTGCTTTCGCACTTTCACTTACAACATTGAATATACCAACTGGACCTGCAAGGGAATCAATTCCGATTGCACCGGTACATAAGTAGAAAATAATCAAAATCATTTGATGGAATAAACTAAAGATTTTCGTAAAACCATAACTGATTGCACTAAAGAAATCTCTTTTTAAACTATTATCTAAAGAGAATCCATATTGATAACTCTCTACTCCATCGACTTCTTTTTTCTCTGGTTTTATTTTAATACTTTCTTTTGTTCCATTTTCATGTTCTACTAAAAGTTTTACTTCTTTTCCAGCTCTTACTTGAAATTCTACTAAGAAGTGATCAAGAGAATAAATTTTTGTTGAGTCAATTTGTAATATTTGATCACCTTTTTGTAAATGCGTATCGTAAACCGGACTATTTTTTAAAGTCTCATAGATGATTGGTTTTGTTTGTGGTGTTCCAGCTATCCAAGCAACAACTACAAAAATAAGAAAAGCCAGAATAAAGTTAAATAATACCCCAGCAATAATGGTCCAAAACTTTTGCCACCATGTTTTTGCCTGCATTCTTTTTTTTTCAGGAATATCTTTATCTAATTCTACCTCTTCTCCTGCCATTCTAACATATCCACCAATCGGAAAAAGTCGAATACTGTAAGTTGTTTCATCCCCTTTTCGATTCCAATGGAATAGTCTAGGTCCCATACCAATCGAAAATTCATAAACATAAATTCCCGCTTTTTTCGCAAAGAGAAAATGTCCAAATTCATGAACACATACTACTACTCCTAATACAAATACAAAATAAATAAATGCCATAAATCCCCTCCTAAATGATTGTTATAAAAAACATAAAGCCAAGGACTACAAAAATAATACTATCAAATCGATCTAAAACTCCTCCATGACCTGGAATTAAATTAGAAAAATCTTTCTTTCCAAAATAACGTTTAATAGAAGAAAATACTAAATCACCAAATTGTCCCAATATTGATAAGAATAAGGTAATTAAAACTAGGATAGAAAGTGTTAATGTTGGATCAACGACAATATGATAATAAGTTACTCCAAAAATCGTACCAAATATTGTTCCAATAATCATACCTTCAATTGTTTTCTTTGGTGACACAGATTCTAACAACTTATTTCTACCAATTAACATTCCTCCAAAATAAGCATAAGTATCCGTCATAATCGTAATAATAAATAAATAGATGATATATTCTAATCCCCAATCACGAAGTACTGTTAATAAATTAAATGATACTCCTAGAAAGAAAATACTACCGATTAGATAAAAAGCATCATTAATACTATATGTTTCTCTATCATGATATAACGTAACTGGTAATAATAAACTAATAAATAATCCTGTAATCAAACGAAAATCCATGCTGATAACATAGTTATTTTCAACCATGCTGATAAGCACTAACAATGTAAATAAAATATAAGAAATGATTTTAATAAACACTGGAACTTGTTTTTTCGTTGCTTTTATATCTAAAAATTCCTTTAAACCTAATAAACCAATTAACCAAATTGCAATATCATAAATAGTACCACCCATGATAAAAATTGGTAATAAAATGGCAATCATAATTATTGCACTGATGATTCTTGTTTTCATTTTGTTCCTCCAAATCTACGATCTCTATTTTGATAAGCCATAATTGCTTTGTCAAATTCTTTTGCATCAAAGTCAGGAAAATAAGTATCTGTAAAATAAAATTCCGCATATGATGCTTGATACATCATAAAATTACTAAGTCGATACTCTCCACTTGTACGAATTAATAAATCAATTGGTGGTAAATCCTGATATAGATAATGTTGAAATACTTCTGGTGTTAAATTTGTAACATCAATTTTATTGGCCACAATTTTCTTTACTGCATCTACTACTTCATATTGCCCACCATAGTTCAAACAAACATTAAAGATTCCTTTTGTATTATCTTTGGTTGCCTCAGTAATCTTTTGCATCGCATTCCATACTTCATCATTCAGTGGTTCTCTTCTTCCAGAAAATACCACTTTAACATTATTTTTTTGAAATTCTACTAATTCCTCTTCAAACTTAGAAATAAATAAATTCATTAAGTAATCTACTTCTTTTTGATCTCGCTTAAAATTTTCTGTTGAAAAAGCATAAACACTTAATACTTCTACTCCACAGTCAAAAATATGGTGACATAGTATTCTAAGATTATCGGAACCAGCTTTATGTCCCATACTTCTAGGAAGCAACCTTTTCTTTGCCCATCTACCATTTCCATCCATAATAATTCCTACATGTTTTGGTATCATTTCCTTCATACTTCATTACCTCACTACTTTATATTATAGTATAAATCACTATATTATACAAGGACACAAAACAAACTAGTTGTTTCCCCTTGTCGTCACCTCCAAGGTTTCCTACTTCTGATATGATTATTATCTCATATCTTCTATAGGCTTAAATTCCGATAGTCGCTACCGTACTCCTTATTTTATTTATTTTTTCATATTTTATTTCCTTCTTTTTTTATTTATTTTTGATAGTGTAACTTTAACCCTTCAAACATAATATTCATACTTGCATTGATATCTCTATCATGAAAACATTGACAGTTAGGACATTTATATTCTCTAATTTCTAAATCTTTTACTTTCTCATTTTGATAGCCACATACAGAACATATCTGACTACTTGGATAATATGGATTGATTTTATAATAATACTTTCCCCTTATTTTACATTTCCATTCTAACATGATAGAGAGTGCATTAAAACTTGCATCTAAAATATATTTTGCAAATTGATTATGGTTTGTCATCTTTTTCACTTGAAGGTTTTCTGTTACAACAATATCATGATTGTTTACGATCTCATTTGCTATTTTATTTAAATAATGCTTTCGATGATTTCTTAGCTTACTATACAATCTAGCAAGCTTTTCTTTATTCTTGAAATAGTTCTTACTTCCATTCTTTTTTCTAGATAATTCTCTTTGCATTTTTTTGATTCTTTTCTCATATTTCATCATAATTTTTTCATTATCGTATTTTTCTCCATCACTTGTAATAACTAAATCTTTTACTCCTAAATCTAATCCTACGATCGTTTTTGGAACTATTTTGTCTTTTATTTGTTGTTCTTCTTCTACAACAACACTGACATAATATCGATTGGTAGATTCTTTTGTAACTGTTGCATGAATGATTCTTCCATCAATTTTTTCTTTTTTTCGATATCCTCTAATTGAGACAAGACCCAGTTTTGGTAATTTAATCTTTTTCTCTACAAGGTTAATCATAATGTTAGGATATTCTTTTCCTTTATAAGTACTTTTAACACAATTTGTTCGATAAGACTGTTTACTAAATTTACTTTTAAAATTAGGATATCCACTTCTTTTCGCATAATAATTCTTATAAGCATTTTCTAGGTTAAATATTGCACATCTTAAGGCACAAGAATCTACCTCTTTTAAAAAGACATTCTTGTTTGTGAAATCTTTTAAATCTTTACATAAATCATAAGCGTTTTTAATACCTGTTTCTTTTTGTACTTGTAGATAATGATTATAGACAAAACGACTACATCCAAACGTTTTATGGATTATTTCTTTCTGTTGTTCATTGGGATATAATCTAAATTTATATGCTTTATAAGATTTCATAAATTTCACTCCTCGTATATGAAAAGTATATTATAGCGAACACATGTTTGTCAATACTTTTTTTATGTAGCAATGCAAATTCTTAATATATAAAAAACTGTTATCTTTATTAAACCAAACAAAAGAAAAAGAAAATTAGATGAATAATTTTCTTTCTTATTTAAGAGCTAATTTCGGAATACTGATGACTGGGCGGACTCCATAGTAATTATTATTTTTCACTTCTGAATAATATAAACGCCCTGCATAACGTACATACCATGCATTATTTGCGATTGAAAGAATCGGAGAACCCGTCCAATATCCCATGGTACTATCATCATTTACATCACATCCCCAAGAAGTACATCCTTGTGTATAATTAAATAACCATTTATATTTTGCTTTTCCTTGTGCAATGCTTGGATCATTTTGCTTATTCGTTTCAAAATAGAACCAATTATCTTTTCCAGCTACGTTCGCATCAAACCCTGCATTTCCTGTTATTTTTGCAATCTCATTAGCCTCAATTAGTCTTGGGTTTAAACTACTTTTCCATGTACTTGTATCATTAGTAAGTACTGTTTTTATTTCTTTCATCTGAGAATTACTACCGCTAGAATTCCATGCGACTTTAGCCGTTGTATTATGATCTAAGATTACATTTACCGTATTACTAGATTCACTATCATTGAACGCATACCATTTCATACATCCAGATTTTGTTCCAGTAGAACTATTTGCTTCACTACTACTACATTTTCGATTCGTTTCTGGATTGAAATAAATTGCAGTCCCATTTTCATATTTTTTATAAGTTATTTTTAAACAATCACTTTCTGTTTTTTTACTTTCATCAACTGACGGTGTTTTATCTGAAAATTCTTTGGTCACACAAAAACCATTGACCCAAGCTCGAAGCTCACTATCCATATTTTCATTCAAAACTAAGTGAAATTTTGTTGGCTCTGAACCATTTAATGACAATCCACTATTTTCATCATAAGAAAATGGTGGAGAACTTGTTTTAATATCTTCTGAAGTTGCTTTTTGTTTCCCAGCTTCAATAATAGATTGTCCTGTGTTTTCAGCCGCTTCTTTTTTAGAAGTATTAATAACTTGTACTACTAATGGCGTTGCGATTAGGGCGATCACGGCTAAAATAACAATTACAGCCAATAACTCAATTAACGTAAATCCTTTATTTTTTTTCTGTCTGATCTTTTTCATATTTCCTTGCTCCTATTCTAATTTTAGTATACTACTATTTATTTATCCTATCAACATTTTTCCCTATCGTTTCAAAACTTTACACTATCTTCACAACCAATTTTTGATCACATAAAAACACCTAAAATAGGTGTTATAATTGTTCTTTCATCACATCATACACTTTATCACTAATTGATAAAATACTAAGGAGTTCTCCATCTTCAATACATTCAACTGTTGTCCATTTATAAACATTTGCTAATTCTAAATAAGCATTTTCGGCTTGTTTTAAATGTTCTTCATCGCTTTCTAATTGATCTGGAGTTTCTTTTCTATTTTCTCTCAATTTACAAGAATACTCCCATGGAACATGAAGAAAAATCGCAATATCTGGTTTTGGTAACTCTAATAACTTAAATTCCAAAATATCAAGCCAAGCATACATATTCATTCGTTCATTCGTATCTAAGATTTTACCACCTTGGTGGGCCATATTAGAATAAACATATCGGTCTAAGATAACATGAACACCTGAATCTAATAATTCATTAATATGCTTCAAATTATATCTACGATCAGCTGCATAATAAAGAGCTGCCACTTTTGGTTCTACTTTACCTGCTCCTTCAGGAAACCATCCTTCTCCATATTGTTCTTTTCCAAGATAAGGTCCTCCAATGATTCTCCCTGTTGGTGTGTCATACATTGGAAACGCCATTTTTTCTACAGCAATCCCTTCCTCTTGTAATCTCGCCATTAATAATTTGGCTTGTGTTTCTTTTCCTGAACAGTCGGTTCCTTCTATTACGATTAATTTTCCTCGCATTTCTATCACCTCTTTTTTAACGTATATTGATATCGTTTATAGTGAATTTCTTCGGTTTGATTCTCTAATAATAAAGTTTGATCCCAATCTTCTTTTGAAAATTCTGGAAAAAAAGCATCCGCTTTCTTTGTAGTCTCATCAATTTCTGTTAAATACATTTTCTCAGTATATGGTAACAAAGTTTGATAAACTTGTGCCCCTCCTATTACATAAATATCTTCTGTTACTTCTTTCGCATATTCTAACACTTCTTCTAAACTAGCAAATACACGAACGTCTTCCGGATAATCTTTTTTAGATGATAAGACTAAATAAGTTCGATGTGGTAGTTTTGCTGGCAAAGAATAATAAGTATTTCTTCCCATTAAAATTTGATGATCCCATGTTTGTTCTTTAAAAAATTTTAAATCTTCTTTTACTGGCCATATTAACTGATTTTGATACCCCAATTCACGATTTTTTCCGATCGCGGCAATAATGATAAACATATTTTATTTTGCCACTGGGAACTTAATTGGTCCCATATGACGATATCCTTTTACTTTAATATCTTTTTGTTCTCTTGATGTATCAAAATCATAAAAATCAGTAATCTCTGGATTTAACCATAACTCTGGAGCTTCATAATGACCAAGTTCCTCTAACCTACGAAGTTGTTCCTTAATTCCATCAATTTGATTTACATAAATATGTAAGTCTTTCACACTCCAACCAATCTTTCCTGGTTTTAATCCCGTTACATGCGCAACCATAGATAATAACGTTGCGTATTGTGTTACATTAAAAGGAAGTCCTAATGGTAAGTCACAACTACGTTGATGAACTAATAAATTAAGTTTTCCATCAGTAATATCCCATTCCGTACAATAAACACAAGAAGGAAGCACAGCAGTATCTAAAAAGCAATCTTGCCATAAACTTAGCACTCTTCTTCGATCTGTTGGATGGTTTTTAATAGAATCAAGCAACTGATCCATCAAATGATAATGATTTACGATAAAACCATATGCAGTCCCTATAGTTCCAGCATATTCTTTTCCAAAAAACTTCTTTACTTGTTTTTTCTGTAAGACACCATTCTCATCAGGAACTAGTTGTGTTGCTATCCAGTATCCATCCTCATCTATTTTCCACTCATCCCAAATATGATTGTTTCGTTCGTTTAACCAATTTACATCATTTGATTGAACTTGATAAATCCATTGGATTTCAGAAATCGCATTCTTAAAATATAATTGTTTTGTCGTTAAAATTGGAAACTCTTTTTCTAAATCAAATTCAAAATAATACATTGGAAGTTTGATTGTATCAGTACCAGTTCGATTACTAACTGTTGTTCCCTCTTCCAAAATCTTTTTTGCAGCTTTTAAATAATCTAAATCCCATTTTGACATATGATACACCACCTATTTTAATTTTATAACAAACGTTTGTTTGTGTCAATCGATTATTTCATTTCCATCAAATTTTACTTCAATAAATTTTTTACTAGCAAGAAAGTCACACATGTGAACAAATTTTTGATATTTATTAACTGGAATTGGTAATACTTCATTTCCATTAAAATCTTTATTCCAAATTCCCATATGACTCTCTATCATATTCGTTAAAGCAAATATTTCATTTTCTGTTAAAGAAAGTTTTTCTTTATTATCTTTAATATAATTACTTACTAACAGTGGATGATCTACTTGTGTATATTTTTGCTTTACTAACCCTGATTTTAATCCATCATGCATAATTAAAGCCATTAAAACTAAATCTTTTTCATCATTCGTAAACTTACCTCCGGTAATCGGATTTTCTAATAATTCATGGGCAATTCTAACAGCTACTTTTACATGTCTTACAAGTCCCCCTTCACCAAGGGCATAACTAGGATGATATTTCCCTGTAGAACTTGCTGGTATTTCAAAAAAATAATCTGGCAGCAATTCTACTAATCGTTTCGCATTTTCTTGATATCGAGGATTTTTTAGATACCCTATTTCTGTTTTGAATTGTTCTATTTTTGTCATACATCACCTATAAAATTAACAAGTACTTCGTTGGATAAATAAATCTTATCTTCTGGTATTTTGATATATCCATTTTGTACTT
This sequence comes from uncultured Bacilli bacterium, assembly GCA_944358795.1. Lineage (GTDB taxonomy): Bacteria > Bacillota_I > Bacilli_A > RF39 > UBA660 > MGBC107952. Next base: position 9,840 of record CALVRW010000018.1, read on the forward strand.
CTAATAATCCTTTCTTTATTAAGGAAGCAATATCAAATACTTCTTCTACTTGTTTCTGATATTTTTGATAAAAGTTCGAAAGAGAAACCCCTTCTAATTTTCGAAGTCCTAAAATCATTTCATTTTCCATTTCTACTTGTTTGGTTAATTCTTCTTTTTGGTAATCATAGTGTCCAAGTAAATAATGATTGATACTTCTTGTATTGGTATATCGAATATGATTTACATAACCACTTGCTCCCATACCAAAACCATAATAGTGTTCATTATTCCAATAAGTTAAATTATGTTTGGACTGATAACCTGGTTTACAAAAATTACTTACTTCATAATGCAGAAAGTCATGTTGTTTTAAATCATGACAGATTGTTTCATACATGTTAGAATCTAATCCATCATCAATATATTGTTCTTTGATTCCTAATACAGTATGTGATTCTATAATTAAAGAATATGTAGAAATATGAGGAATCTCTAACGCTAGAAACAACTCGATATCTTCTTTTACTTCTTCAATTGTTTCATTTTGAAACGCATACATTAAATCAACATTGATATTAGGAATATAGCGTTTCGTTAATTCTATTTTCTCTCGTACTTCTTCTTTCGTATGATGACGATTTAAATACGCTAAATAGTTCGTGTGAAACGTTTGTACACCATAACTAATTCGATTAATTCCTGCTTTTTTGAATAACTCTAATTTTTCTTCTGTAATATGTTCAACATTACATTCAATCGTAAATTCAACCTGATCGGATTTATGAAACTGATTTGTAATTTGAAATAATTTTGTTAATTGGTTCATAGATAAAGAACTAGGAGTTCCCCCACCAATATAGATAGTATCAATCTCTTCTTGTTGGTATCGTTCTTTTATCTCTTTTTCTAATGCTTCTAAATACTGATCTACCCATTTCTTATGATACAGTACTTTACAAAAGTCACAATAAGAACAAATCGTTTCACAAAAAGGAATATGAATGTATACGGACTTTGTTTTCATAATATCGCTCCTAATGGTATTGTACCATATTCTAAAACTTTTCTTAATATTTCTTTTTAATTTTATTATCAATTAAAGAAGCTTTCCCAATTGCTGATACACCAAATTTCTCTTTAATTTCATCGACCACTTGTTCTAATTGATTTTCTTTTTTTCGTACTTCTAAGTCCTCAAATAGAGAAACTTGATGATTTACTTCTCCTGTTAATTGATCAAGTCGAATTCCAACCAAACGAATTGGTTTTCCATCCCACATTTCTTTTAATAATTCCGTACTAATTTGATAAATCTCGTTGGTAATATTCGTTGGATTTTTCAATTTTCTTTGGTGAGTATAATTTTTAAAATACTTATCTTTTAATTGTACTGCGATAACAGATGCATATTTTTTCTCTTTTCGTAAACTAATTCCAACATTTTCAGAAATCGCATGAAGGACTTGTTGAATTTCTGGAATTGAAGTTAAATCTTTAGATAACGTAGTTGAATTACTAATTCCTTTTCGTTCTTCACGATTTACTTCGACGATCGAATGATCAATTCCATTCGCACTTTCAATCATTTTTACGGCTTGATTTTTAAAATAACGAAATAATTGTTCTGGACTAGCGGTTGCTAAATCACCAATCGTATTGATATGTAAAGCAATGAGTTTTTCTCGTGTTCGTTTTCCAATTCCGAATAAATCACCAACCGGTAGTGGCCACATCTTCTCTTTTACTTCATGTAAATACAAGGTATGAATCTTATCTGGTTTGGAAAAATCACTTGCCATTTTAGCACATAATTTATTATTTCCAATTCCAATATTGACGGTAAACCCAAGTGTTTCTTTTATCTCTTCTTTTAATTTACGAGCAAATTCTATTTCATCCCCATATAAATTCTTTACTTTTCCATAATCTAAATAACACTCATCAATCGATGCTACTTCAATATCAGGTGAATATTTACTTAATAAACGAAATAATGCTTGTGACTGTTTTTGGTACCATTGGTAATTTGGTGGATAGGTTCGTAAAGCGGGACATTTTTTTCTTGCTTCATATAAACTTTCTCCCGTTTTAACCCCCATCTTTTTCGCTGGCATTGATTTTGCAAGTACAATTCCATGTCTACTTTCTTCATCACCACCAATTACGGCATAAGAAGAACGAATATCATATTTACTCCCCTCTTTTAAAAGAAGTGTCGCCGTCCATGATAAAAAAGCATTGTTAACATCAATATGAAAAATAAGATCCATACTATCACCTATTACTATGATATCATAATTACAAACAAATGTACTTATTTTTTAGATAATATTCATATATTTTTACAAGTATTTCATTCTTTAATTTTTAAAACTTGCAACACCAACCTATACAAAAAAAACACCTAGTACATATGGTATACTAGGTGATTGTTATGCGTAATAATTGGTGGCGTTGTCGTGGTGGATGGTGCATTTGCTGTTTTGGTTGTATTATTTTAATTTTTTATCAAGCTTTACTAACTCTTTTTATCTTAACAAGATTTAACTTAATCTTATTATTCTTTTTTCTAATCTTATTTTTATTTAGCCTCTTCCGTATAATATGGTGAAATAATCATTTCTGATTTATAAAGTTCATCAATCAGTCTACTAATCACCATACAATTATCATATTCATTCTCATAAAACTCAATTTTAGAAGGCATAGCCATTAAAATAAATAATAAATTTCTTTCTTCTTCTAATAGTGGATAATGATGTTCATACCGTTTTAATAGTTCACCAAACTCAAATTCAATACTATGTTTTTTATATAGTTTATAAAAATCAAAGATAGGAATCCCAATATCGGCTTTTTCCCAACTGATAAAATACGGATTTCTATTTTTAATAAAATGGCTCATATCTAAATGATTATGTAAAACAACTAAACGTTGTTTTCTTTTTTCTTTTACTAACTCATACCAATTATCTAATTCTTGTTTTGCAAAATTTAAAGAAGTAAATATTTTCGTTGCATTTCTTGCAAGTAAGTATTCACTAGGACTCATAAAAACATGAGATTGGGAGATTGCTAAAAAGTCTTCATAATAACTTGTTAGATAAACAATGTTATTACTGATATCTTCATATAACTTTTTATATTCGTCTAAATCTACTTCTTTATAATGGGTTGTTTTATTATGTAAAACTGCCATCAAATCAATCATATCCATCATCTTTTGATCTAACGGCATTTCTACTTCATCAATGGCTTCCGTTACAACATACTCGCCATCATCTTCTATAATCTTAGGATAATAATTAAAATTTCTCGAATCTAAATACCTTAAAATATTGGTATTCGCTTTTCTTGTTTTTTCTTTAATTGCAAACCGTCCATCTTCTGTTTCCAATAATACTGTTTTTCCTTTTCGAATATACTTTTTTGGTTCTAATCGATACTTCTCAACAATTTCATTAATTTTTGACATAGTATTCAGGAATAATTAATTTGTCACCAATTTTTACTTCTGTTAAATCGTTATATTGTTCTAACACTTCTTTGGTAACCCCGTATTTTTGTAATACCATTTCAATCGTATCACTTTCTCTTACGATATAAACTTTATATGTCGCATAAGTATCACTTGTTGTCATCGTATCAGGAAAAATAGAAGTAATTTTTTCCGTTACTGATGACGATGTTGATGATACTGGAATACTTTTCTCCCGTACTTCCTCTATTTTTTTATCATCTGATCGTTTTAATATCTGTTTTTCTTCTACCTTCACTTCTTTTTTCTCCTCTTCTTTTTCATCTTTTTCTTCTTTTACTTCTTCTACAATTTCTTTCTTTTCTTCTCGTACTGGTTCTTCTACAACTTCTTGTTCTTCCTCTTTTACTAGTTCTTCTTTCGTATCTTCTAAAATATCTGTTACCTCTCTTTTTACTTCTTCTAATAAAGGTTTTTCTTTTAGATGATTAACACTTACTTCAATATTAACCAGCAATACTTTATCGTTCACAATTTCATAATAGAAATCATAAATATCTACTTTACATTCACTCAAATCATAGTGTTCATCCATATGAATATCAAAAGGTAAATTAAAATGGAATACTTCTGTATTGGTACTGGTATCTGATATTTTATATTCTCCACTTATAATAAATTCACCAGTAATGAGACTATCCTCTTCAATTTGTAAGGTATGTTCTAACGAAATACTCGTTACTTCCGCAATATTTGTTTTAAAGATTATATCTTTTTTAAAAGGTATTATTTTTTTCATCATCATTTTCCTTTCTCTATCCTACTATATGAAAAAAAGAAGCTAATTATGCTTCTTTTTTATTTTCGTATCTAAATTAGATAATCGATTTTGAATTACATCTTCTAAAAAATCAGAGAAATTGAAATCAACAAATTGTCGAATATATTGAATCTCTTCATTCGTAAATTTACCAATCGTTTTATTTTGGGTACTTTCTTTTAATATAAAATATTGACTATTATTTAATTCAATCGAAGATAAAATCTTTCGTCCTTGTTCTATTGTTAAAAATGTTACTAATTCCTCGCTACTAAATTTTTCTCCACAAACTTGTAATAAATAATAGATGCAACTTTCAATTGATGGTTCTAACATAAATCGTTTTAAGCTGTTCGCATGAGTAACTTCATCACTTTTTAAATAATCAACTAAATGAAATTCCAATTCAGACATAACTCCTACTTGACGAGATATTCTAGCATAGTTTTGTTCATCAATCTCATCTTCATCAAACTCAAACCCATGTGCTTCGTATAATCCAATTTTATTAGGAACACCAAAAACACTATCCGCATGATTTAATCCTTCAATCATTCTATTACACCAATCTTTCATTTCGCTTTCTTCTTCTTTCGATGCAAATGGATAATCAAAGCGATATAACCCTATTACAGCAAGTAAATTATCTTTCTCATCGGGAAAATAATTTTGATATTTTAAATTGAGTTTTACAATAGACTCAATAATCTTTCGAATTGTTGGTAGATTACTTGCCTCTAATAAATAAGGGTGATCATAGCGAATTCTACCATAGATAATCGCTCTTATTAATAATTCTAATACCATTTTATCTTTCATGTTTTTCCTTCTTTCCATTTAGAAATAATATATTATAAACATCTGTGTAATCTTTCACAAAATGATAGTGTAATCGTTTTCGAATTTCCATTGGTACATCTACTAAGTCACGTTTATTGTCATATGGAATGATAACATCCGTAACACCATTTCGAACTGCTCCAATACTTTTTTCTTTTAATCCTCCAATTGGAAGTACTTGCCCACGTAATGTAATTTCACCAGTTAAAGCAATCGTACTAGGTACCAATTTTTCTGTAAACATACTAATTAAAGCAGTTGTTAAAGCAATCCCAGCACTTGGTCCATCTTTTTTGATTGCCCCTTCTGGAACATGAATATGGATATCATTTTTACTAAGTGTTGTTTCTAAAATCCCATATTCTTTCGCATTGGCTTTTAAATAAGATAAGGCAATCATCGCACTTTCTTTCATAACATCACCTAAAGAACCAGTTAATACCAGTTTTCCAGTTCCTTTATAGTAATTTACTTCAATTGCTAGTGTATCGCCACCATACGAAGTATAAGCAAGACCATTCACTACTCCAATTCGACTTGGAAAAGTAGTTGTTTTAGGATACTTCTCTTTTCCTAAATAATCGATTAATAACTTCTTCGTAATATGATACGTCTCAGTTTCTTTCTTTTTTAAAACCATCTCTGTTACAATTTTTCGAATCAATGTTTCTAACTGTCTTTTTAATTCTCTTACTCCTGCTTCTCTTGTATATTCTTGAATTAAAAATTTAATCGTATCATCGGAAATCAAAAATTGATCAGGTTCTAAATTATGACTTTTGCAGAGTGTTGGAATCAAATATTTCTTCGCAATATTTAATTTTTCTAATTCTGTATATCCAGATAATTCAATAATCTCTAAACGATCTTTTAGTGCTTCTGGAATCGTTTCAATACTATTTGCAGTGACAAGAAACATTACTTGTGATAAATCATATTCTTCTTCAATATAGTGATCACTAAAGTATTGATTTTGTGTTGGATCTAATACTTCTAGTAAGCTACTGGCTGGATCTCCATGTACACCAACTTGTAATTTGTCAATCTCATCGATCAAAAACACTGGATTGATACTTCCTGCTTTCTTCATCGAACTAATAATTCTTCCTGGTTTTGCTCCTAAATAGGTTCTTCTATGTCCCATAATTTCTGAATCATCATGCATACCACCGACAGAAATTTTTACAAAGTTACGTCCTGTTGCTTCCGCAATTGAATATGCAAGTGTTGTTTTTCCTACTCCTGGTGGTCCTACAAAACATAAAATTGGACTATTTTTCGCATTCGTTTTCTTTCGTACTGCTAAAAATTCAATAATACGATTCTTTACTTGCTCTAATCCGGCATGATTCTGATTTAAAATTTCTCTTGCACTTGCTATATCGACATTATCATCTGTCATTGCCGTCCAAGGTAACGCTAATAACCATTCCATATAAGTTTTAATCACACTTGCTTCTGGTGACATCGTAGATAATTCTTGATAATGCTTATATTCCGTTAATAAACGTTTTTTTATTTTTTCTGGGGCTTCAAGTGAATGAATTTTTTCTTTTAAATCATCCTCTTCCTCTTCACCTAATTCTTCTTTAATTAGACGCATCTTTTCTTTTAAAAAATAGTTCTTTTGTGTCTCAGTTAATTCACTGATTACTTTACTATCAATTTCTTTTTCAATCTCAAATGTTTGTTGAGCTTCATAAATATCTTCTAATAACATCGCAACTCTTTTTTTACTATTATACTCTAAATAATACTCATATAATCGTTCTAATTTTAATGATAAATATGGCGCAACAATATCAGTAATATCCTCTATATGATTCACGTTTTGAATCAGAGATAATACACTATTACTTGTATAAGAAATTTGTTTTACATACTTTTCTAATTCTCGGTAAATTTTATCTTTTAAAACAGATTCTTCTTTTTCTTCAAATGTATCGCTTGGTAACTCCCCAATAATCGATTCTAAAGTTTCTTGTGGTTCATCAAAATTTAAATATTCTAAAATAGATACTCGCGTTACCCCTATTATTGTAACTCGCGTTACTCCATTTGGTAATTCTATTTTATTCGTAATTTTTGCGACAACACCAATTGATGGTAATTGTTCTTTCATAATTCGTTCTTCTATGTTGTTTTTGATACAAACAATTAATAATTTATTATTGTGAAACATCTCTGAAATATCTAGTAAATTCTTAGATTCTACTGTATCAAACTCTAATTTTATTTCATTGTTTGGAAGCAAAATGATGCCTCTTAAAAGAATTACTGGTAGATTTGACTTCATGAGATGACACCTCCATTGAATTGTTTTTTATTATAGTATAAAAAAGTGAAAAAGTCTATTCTTTTTCACTTTTATTTTCCCGTATTACTTGACATGGATTTCCAGCGGCAATAACATGACTAGGAATATCAGATGTAACAACACTTCCTGCACCAATTATGGTGTCATCTCCAATGGTAACTCCAGGTAAAATAGTAACATTTCCTCCGATCCAAACATCGTTTCCAATTGTTACTGGTTTACCAAATTCTCGGTTGTTTCTTCTTTCACTCATCGAAAGAGAATGACAAGCCGTATAAATTTGTGTACAAGGGCCAATGATTGTATGATCTCCAATTCGAATGGGACATACATCTAATAAGACACAACCATAGTTTAACATGACTTCTTCTCCAAGATAAATATTGTATCCATAATCGCAGTGAAATGGTGGTTTTACCCAAAAATAGCCATGGGTATGTAACAAACGTCGCATTCGAAAAGAACGACGATTAATTTCTAAAAATGCTTTTTTATTATATTTTGTACAAATACGATTGGCACGAAACCGGTCATAAACGAGTCTGGGATTAGTCGGATCATATTGTTCTCCAGATCGCATTTTTTCTTTTTCTGTTTTCATAAAATCACCTAGTTATATTCTTTTTGATATCTAAATAAGAATCTAATGGATATAACATCCAACGTAAGCTATGAATTCCCATTTGATAATAAGTTTCATAATCACGCCATACTCTTCTTTTATCATGATATAAAACCATACATCCATCTTCAATATTCACAAAATAATAATGCCCAAAACGGTCTTTTAAATACAGTTCTCCGTCCACGTGATATTTTTTAGGAAGAAGAAATTTAGAAGTCATCATCTCTTCTTTAGCAAATACAATCAGTTCAAGATTTGGCCTAGCATGATAACGTTTTTGATAAGCACTTAATAATTCTTTTATTTGAACCTCAGTCAATTCATACGATAGTGTTACTCTTTCTACTCCAAGGGAATGTAGTAAAGCAACAGAATAAGAATTGGTAACGTTAAGGGAGTAATCTGTTACTTGTCCCGGATACATAAGAACACTACCAAGTTCCGAAACTAATAATTTTTTAGGTTCCATAGAAAAAGTTGTCATTACCCTTGGCAATCGTTTTACCACGTTTTCTGTTTTCTCCATTTGTTCATATAAAGTAGAACTTACATATATCTCATCAAATAATTCTTTCTCTACATCATAATATTGTTCTTTTGTTGTTACAAATATTCTTTTTTCTTTCTTTTCTGGATAATTTGGTACTTCTCTATTGTAATCATGTTTTGAATATTCTTTTTTCTTTGTTCTCTTCGCATTCATTTCTTCAATAACGATTCTTCTTAGTTCATTAATTTCTTTCATTGGAAAGAAACAACCATCTTCTAACTCTATCTGTATATTATCCCATACATAGACTGAATTTCCTAGTTTCTTCATTTTTTCTTCTATTTCTTGTTTTGTAACTGGTTTCTTTTGAGCCTCTGTTACGATAAAACTTCCTCTTTTTTGAATCGTATTCATACCATCACTGCCCACTAGTTCAATCGGACAATCTTTTTTTATCATCATCTGAATCGTAAGTGGTACTTTTCTATTTCGTTCTTCAATGACTCTTGTAATCTGATCTAATTGTCTTTGATCAGTTGTTTTTACAACAGTACTACCAACCTCTACTCGATCCGGTAATTTTAACGTAATAACGTCTCCCTTTTTCGCTTCTTTTACAATCTCATTTCTGATTTTAAAGACATTTAATACGGTACCAATATCTTTCGTACCTAAAATACGAATTCCATCATGAATATGAATGGTATCAGTTAAAGCAATTGTCGCCCATAAACCATCTACTTTTATTACTTTCCCAATTTCTACTCCCATATGATTTGGCCTATAATCATTGGTAATATTAGCATTCTCTTCATGAAATAAAAACCCTTTGGTTGAACCACGATGAAAAATCTTTTGTAATTCTTTTTGATCTTCTTTCGTAATACAAATCTCTTTTCCTACCTCATATTGTTCTACTGCTTTTCGGTAAAGAGAAACAACTTGATATACATAACTAGGTCGTTTCATTCTTCCTTCTATTTTTAAACTATCTACTCCAGCATCCAGTAATTCTTGAATATGTTCTAACGTATTTAAATCTTTCATACTTAGTAAATAAGAATCTTCAAGAATCGTTTTATATTTACCATGTTCTTTCTTTACCAATGTATATGGTAATCGACAAGTACCAGCACATGTTCCACGGTTTCCGCTTCTTCCACCAATCAAACTACTCATAAGACATTGTCCTGAATAACTAACACATAAAGCACCATGAACAAAAATTTCTAATTCTAATGCTGTGTTATTTCGAATCTTACGAATTAAATCAATATCCGTTTCTCTTGCAAGAACAACTCGTTTACATCCTAATTTTTCTGCTAATTCTACCCCTTTTTCATTATGAATATGCATTTGTGTAGAAGCATGTAATTCTAACTCTGGATAAGTTTGATGAACAAGATCCAACATTCCAATATCTTGAATAATTAAAGCATCGACATTCATATGAACAAGTTCGTCAATATAGTTCATAAACATCTCTACTTCTTCTTCATAAATTAAAGTGTTGACAGTAACATATACTTTTACTCCATATAAATGTGCTTCATAAATTACTTTTTCTAATTCTTCATTACTAAAATTACCTGCATAACTTCTCGCACCAAATAAATATCCACCTAGATATACAGCATCACAACCAGCTTCAATCGCGGCATAAAAACATTCCATATTCCCAACTGGAGCTAAAATTTCTACTTTTTTCATACACATCCCTCGCACTTATTATAATAAAAAATAGTTACTTTGTCTATGAAAGAGTATATAGAAAAACCTGATTCATCAGTTCTTGATTATCAGGTTTTTATTTATTGTAGGATAGATTTTGGAATTGTGATAACTGGGCGAACCCCACCATTACCTGGATGATTGACGCCATTAAGATCCAAAGAACCATTTTGATCAACTCGCCAAGCACTACCAGGGAAACGGCTAATAGGAGTGCTTGTCCAATATCCTACTGTACTATTGTCAGCTATACTACATCCGTAGTCGGTGCAATTATTTGTATAATCAAATAACCATTTGTACTTTGCTTGTCCTTGACTTAGTTCTGGATCAGTTTTACTATTATTTTCAAAATAAAACCACGATATGTCTCTTTCATCTGCGTAAAACTTATCATTGCCAGTAATTTCAGCAATTTCATAAGCATCTATTAATCTTGGTTTTAACCCCTTGTTCCATGTCGTTGTATCTTCTGCAAGTTTTAATTTTACCGTATCTCCTCCTGTACTACTATCATCTGTACTAGACCATCTAACTCCATAAGTTGTATTATGGTCTAAAATGACATTTACAGTATCACTCGCTTCACTATCATTGAAGACATACCATTTCATACATCCACTTTTATTTTCATTTAAACTATTTGACTCTATATATTCACTTGCACTGCATTTTTTATTAATTTCTGGATTAAAGTAAATCACTGTTCCATTTTCATATTTTTTATAAGTTACTTTTACACATTCATTTTCTGTTTTTTTACTTTCATCGATGGTTACTGTTTCATTTCCATATTCTTTTACGACACAAAATCCATTCATCCATGCGCGAAGTTGAGTATTCATTTCTTTATCAATATCAAGTGTAAACTTCGTTGGTTTCGTTCCTTTCATTGGTAGGTTACTACCTTGATCATAATGATATGGTGGTTCTTGATTTTCAATTCCTGCGGTTGCTGCAGCAAGTTCTCCTGCTTTAATGACATTGTAACCCGCGTCTCTTGCCGCACTCTTTTTCGCATCATTAATCACATTCATAATTAACGGTGTTGCGATTAAGGCGATAACTGCTAGGATAACGATAACGGCTAACAGTTCAATTAAAGTAAATCCTTGCTTTGTTTTTTCCTTCATTCTTTTATTCACTCCTTCTATTCTACTAGTAGTATACCATTTTCTAGGCGTACCATCAATATACTTTTTTCGACAATTTTTTTAGAGAAATCACTTCCTTTAGTTATCTCTTTTTCATACAAATCGAGTAGAGGAAAGTAACGATAATTACTTTGCCCCTCTCACACCACCGTACGTACCGTTCGGTATACGGCGGTTCAATTTATATTACAGTATGTATTCCATACTCGTTCTTTCCTCCTA
>CALVRW010000019.1 GCA_944358795.1 uncultured Bacilli bacterium
AACCTTATCCGTTTATGTAGCCTCATAGTAAGTTTCTGTTCGTTGGTTCATGATTTTTGTTTCACACTTCCTTTAGCCCCAACATCACTGTTGATGCGTTGTGCTTCCCTAATACTTCGCAGATACCGACGCGTATAGTGGACTTTCACCACCTAGCTATATGCCATGCACGGCACACATAAAAAAACAGAAATTAATTTCTGTTTTAATTCAAATGATAAAATAAAGATCTATATTTTATTATGAATGTTTTATTTTGTTTATAAATGGTATTCTTCTTAAAATTCCATTTACGATTCTTTCTCCAAACACTTCATATACTAAGTTACTCTTGAATGCACAAAGTATATAGATGATAGCCCCAATCGTTGCATAGAAAATTGTAATTGCAATAGCTACCATTCTAGAAGTTGTTTCTACTGGAATAAATAATTGAATGATTGCAAGAGATATCATCATAATTCCAACACATAAAATAGATTTTAAACCTGCTTTAAATGTATTGAAATAATGAACATGATATTTTTGTTTTAATTTATATAATAGGAATAAAATAGATACGGTTTGTGTTAATAAAGTGGTAAAAATTGGTGCATAATATGCTTCTAGCCCTATTTTTGTAAATAGAATCATCATTGGTGTATTTAATAAAGCTTTGGCAATAAAACTACCAATTAGGGTACCTAATGATATTTTTGAATTATTTAATGTTTGCATAATATCGATTAGTACGGTATAGAAAGAATAAGTAATTGCTTGAAAGATATAGAAAGAGAAAATATTAATACTTAATGTATCATATCCATAAAAGATTACCCATACTGGAGTTGCTAGAAAACTTAATCCTAGTGCCATTGGTAAAGTTGTTGTAATAAGTGCTTGTAATGATTGATTTACTTTTCGATCTAAATCATGATAATCTTTTTTTACATTTGCACTAGTAATATTTGGAATTAAGCTTGTAGAAATACCTAATACAATTGATGCGATAATCATATTTAGTTTCGTAGCCCAAGTAGCAATTACTCCAATTGATGTTTCAGCTATTTTGGTACTATATCCTAAATCACTCATTGTTGAAACAACGGTCATCGTATCAACAATTCCATAAGCGGAATTCATTACATCGATTACAACAAATGGTAAAGCATATAAAATAATTTTCTTTAAAATATCTTTATTGGTAATTCTCTTTTCTGCAAGACATGGTGAGTCTTCTCTTCTTAACTTACTTCGATTCTTTTTTATTTTCCTTAATAAATAGAAATAAGCAACTAAACAACCAAGTGTTGCAGCAAATACGGCAATTCCAACTGCTGTTTCCAATGATAAATGAAATACTTTTAAAGCTGTAAAGCTTCCTACGATAATAATAGTAACTCGTACTAGTTGTTCAATTACATTGGCCATACTAGATGGTGCGATAAACTTTTGTCCTTGCAAATATCCTTGGGTTGTACTTTCAATTGGTACAATTAATAAGGCAGTTGCGACAATCCGAATAACAAGTGTTACTCCTTCTACAGTATTTCCACCTGTTGCATCCCCTAAAATTGTTTTGGCAATCATTGGTGCAAATATAATTAATACTAAGAAGAAGAATATTCCTAGTCCACTAATTAAAATGGAACCTATTTTAAAAGCACGCTCTTTTGTATGATGGTATCCTAATGCATTATATTCACTAATAATTTTACTCATTGCAACAGGAATACCACTATTAGATAAACTTAAAAAGATTGCATATATTGAATATGCATAACTATAGAGCGCTCCTCCTTGTGTACCGATAATCGCATAAAATGGAATTACGTAAAATAATCCAATGATTTTACAAATAACGATTCCAATCGTTGCAATCATCGCTCCTTCTAAAAAACTATTCTTCTTCATAAACCACTTCCTACCTATACATGATTAAAGCAGAAAAGCAATAAATTTGTTCTTCACCACAGACACTCGTTGACACTTGAAATTTAATATCAACAATTTCTTTATCTGTATCTTCTAAAAACTGATTTACTGCTTTTTCTAAATCTAATTCATGTGATTCATCAATTACTTTTACTTTCATATCATCACCCCAAGATCATGATATCGTAAATCTTATGCGTTTTTTGTCATATTTTTTTATCTTACATTTTTTTTGTAAAATAAATTTTTTGTCTTTCATTATCTTTATTATTATATAAAATCATTACTTTAAATGTTGGATGAAATTCTTCTAACTCTTTTTTTGTTTTAATATATCCAACTAAGACAATTCCTTCTGTATTGTTCTCACTTTCTTTTTTTAAGTTTGGAACTAGATTTACTTTTTCATCAAAGATTCCAATACTTGGATAAATATCTTCCGTTTTTTGATCATGATAAACAAATGCTTCTACTTGTTTCATTTTTTCTTTTGGTTGATCAATTGTAACACGGTAAGTAATTTCATCTTTACTATTCTTTTCTAATTCGATATCAACATCAACGATATCTTTTGTTGTATTTGTCTTTTTTAACTCTTTTAGTTCTTCTACATAACTATTATAAATTAATTGATTTTCATCTAATCGATTTGTACATCCACAAATCAATATAATAACAATTAATACGATTCCTATCTTTTTCATTTTGTTACCTCTTAATATTTTGTATAACGATCATCAAATGGATCTGTTGCTCCTCCAGTAAATGGGAAATTAACAATTTCTCTTGGATCAAACGTATTTGCTAAAAATGTATTCCAACTATAATAATCTCTTAAATAGTGTCCTTTGGCAATTCCAAAATGTAAATGTTGTTGTTGACTACATTGATCCCAATATTCTGTATTTTGATCTCCACCCATTGTAGCAATCATTGTATTTTTTGTTACTGTTTGTCCAATTGATACATTAATCGTTCTTAAATGAGCATATTCCGTTGTATATTTTTGTCCATTTACTGTATGAAGGATAAAAATCATATTTCCTCCACAACTAGAACGTACTCTTGTTCCAATTACTACTCCATTTGCTGCAGCATAAATTGGTACATAACGATTAGAATTAGACATATCAATTGCTTCATGTAACGAACACTGTGGATTTAACCATGGTAAACATCGATACCCATATTCACTTGTTACATACCCTGATACAATTGGTCTTAAGAACGCTGTGTCACTTGGTAAGCGATTTCCACATGTTTTTGTATCTTCATGATCTTGACATCCCATGTCTTCTAATACTTTAATAGCTTCTCTTTGCATTTCAATTTCTTCGTCAGTGTCCATTTTAATAAAAGAAATCTCATCCAATCGCTCTCCTAATTTTTTAATTTCTTTATTTAATCTATCTTTTTCTTTTGCCAGTTCTTCTTTCTTTTTTCTCATTTCTTCTTGTTTCTTTTTATTCTTTTGAATCATATCTTCAAAATCTTTAATCATTTGATTATTGTAACTTGCGAGTTGTTCTGATACGGATACACGATAAATAAAATCAGTAAAATTTTTCGCTCCAAATGCATACTCTAAATAAGCAGATTCTCCACTAGAAAGTTGAACAAAACTCATCACTTCTTTGATTTCTTTATCTTTTTCTTTGATTTCTTTATCTAACTGTTCAATTTCTTTACTTAGTTTTTTTACATCTTCTTCCATTTGTTTTACATTTTTTTCAATCTGATTAATCGTCGCATTATTAATTTCTATTTTATCTTTCGTATCTTCTTCTTCCTGTCTCGCCTGTTCATATTTTTGTTCTAGCTCATCTAATTCTTTTTTTAAATCTCCCAATGTTTGCGCATGTACCCTTTCTGGTACAAATAACATCGATACAAATAACATACATACTAAACCAATCGAAAAAAGTTTCTGCATCTTATCACCCTTTTAATATTTTTCTAATCTCTTTATAATTATGACAATATTTTCCTACTAAATTCCAAAATTCTTTTGAATGGTTAAAATGAACAAAATGCGATAATTCATGAACAATTACATAATCTAAACACTGTGTATCATAACGAATTAATTCAGTATTTAATGTAACTGTTTCATTTTTTTTATTACATACTCCCCATCTTGTTTTCATCTTTCGAAGTCTTAACTTTGGATATGGAATTTGTTCTTCCATTAAATTCCATTGTTCTTCTAATCTTTTTTGAAAGAGTTCTCGACATTGTTTTATTAACCATTTTTCTAATACTGGTTCACTTGGTGTATAAATATTATGCTCTATCATTTCTACTTTTTTCATTGTAGGCACTATTATTATATCATAAAATTCGCCTAAATAATAGAATTTCTCTTTTTTCTCTTCTTGTCTTTTTACTTTTTGATGCATCTTTAATAGTGCAGTATGATTCTCTATTAATAATTTTTTTATTTGATGTTTTGTTGTAAAATAATTCGTTGTAATATAAATAACATTTCCTGGTTTTATACGAATATAAGTATTTTTATTCTTTTTCTTTTCTACTTCTACTGTATAAATCGTATCTTCTAGTTGATATGTCAAATCATCACCTTCTACTCTTGTTTCATTTTAACACATCTATTCTTTTTAGAGCAATAAAAAATACTAAAAGCAGATTTTTAGTTCTAGTATTTTTTTATTTTTTTTCTTTTGTATTATTTTTATTATAAGTAAATAAGGCACTTGGTCGATGTCCACCACCTGTTTTCGTTTTTTGTGTTTTTACTACTTTAGAAGCAATGATTCTACGAAAAGCAGGATCAAGTAATTTTTTACCTAAAATCACTTCATATACTTGTTGTAATTCTCCTAGTGTAAAATACTTAGGCATCATATGAAATACGATATCTGTATATTCAATTTTATTTTTTAAACGTTCTATTCCCGTTGTAATAACAAGAGGATGATCAAATGCTAAGGAATCGTTTTTGATTACTTCTAGTTCATATCTTCCGGTTGTTTCATCTACTACTTTTTTTGCTACTACAAAATGTAATTCTTCTACTCCATTTTCTAATGTAATGTGAAATGATGTTTCATCTTCTAATGTGATGATATGAAACCATGATGCATTCTCTGATAGTGTATCTTGTAACTGATTTTTATCAATTAAAGCCATATAAGAAGTACTTACAATTCGCATTCTCGGATCTCGATTTACATCACTAAATGTATATAATTGTTCCATATAAATATCATGTAAATTCGTTTCATCAGCAAGAATTCTAGTTGCTGACTGTTCTAATGTTTCATCCATTCTAACAAATCCACCTGGTAAGCACCATTTATCTTTAAATGGATAATCTTTTCTTTTTACAAGTAAAACACTAAATTGTTTTTCACTTAATTTACGATAATTTTCTTGTGCCTTATCTGATACGCTAAAGATTAAAATATCAGTTGTCATCGATAACTTTTCAAAGGCATCAGGATTATAATGTTTTAAAAATTCTTCTTCTGAGCGATACTCCATCCTACTTTCCTCCATTTATCTTTTTCATAAAATGATTATAACATAACTTTTAAAAAAGTACTATAGAATTAAACTATTTACCCTGATATAAATGATGTCGTTTAATATAAGATTCTACGTTCTTAGGTAGATACTCACTAACATCTTCCTGCTTTTTTAGTTTTTCACGAATAATTGTAGATGAAATCGTACTAAGTTGCATCTCTACTACGATAATATGATCACGGTACTTTTCATATTTCTTTAGAATCGATTCTATATCGTGTGTATTTCGTTTTATTACTAATAATTTCGTATTTTCTAAAATAGATTGACCATTTTTCCAAGTATCCATGTAACTTAAATTATCAATACCACAAATAAAATAAATTTCATCATTTGGATATTTCTTTTTCATATATTCTAACGTTTCATAAGTATAAACAACATGTTCCTTTAATTCAAAATCACTTACTTCCATTCTACTTTCTCCAGCAATTAACAAAGAAAGCATTTCATATCGCAGCCGATCACGTAATAAATTATTTTTATATCGATAATGACTTCCAGTTGGAACATAAATAACACAATCTAAATATCCTTGTTCGATACATTCTTTTCCTATTTGATAATGCATGTTATGTGGTGGATTAAAACTTCCTCCTAAAATACCAATTTTCATATTCTCTCTCCTTAGTTTTTTACGAAAGTTTTTAATGCATGAATTTCATCGATAATCTCTTTCTTTCCATTCCAAAGTGGTGCAAGAGAAGTTCTTTCATAACAAGTATGAATAATTTGACTTAATTGATAAGAACAATCTACATCTTGATACCAACATTCTTTTTTAATAGATTCTGGAACGTAGGATAAATTAGTAGCGTATAATTTATCATAAACGCCTTCTTGATAAGCTTTTTTAAAACCATCTGTTCCTTCTGTAAATAAGGCAAATGTAGCGATAAAATAAACATTATTTGCTCCATTTTCTTTTAATTTTCTTCCAACTTCAATCATAGAAGTTCCTGATGCAATCATATCATCAACTACTAAGATATCCTTTCCTTTTACATTGGCACCCATATAAACATGCTCTACAATGGGATTTTTTCCATTCACGACTCTAGATAAATCTCTTCTTTTATAAAACACTCCAACATCGCAACCAATCATTTCGGCATAATAACGAGCTCGTTCCATTGCCCCCATATCAGGACTTACCACAAGTAAATCATTTAGATGATTTCTTTCTTTTCTGATTAACTCTTTTAAAATCGTATGGGTTGGATAAAAGTTTTCAAACGGTAACTTTGGAATGGCATTTGATACATTAGGATCATGTGCATCAAATGTGATGATACGATCTACGCCCATAGCTTCTAATTCTTGTAGTGCGATTGCACAATCAAGTGATTCCATTCCATTTCTCTTATGTTGTCGTGACTGATATAAAAGTGGCATAATCACAGTAATACGAGATGCATGACCACTGGTTGCTGCAATCACTCTTTTAATATCTTGAAAATGTTCATCAGGTGATACATGATGTTCCGTTCCATGCATCCTATATGTCATACTATAATTTCCGACATCAGATAAAATATACAAATCTTTATCACGGACAGAATCTTCTAAACGAATTTTCCCTTCTCCATTAGAAAATCTACTATTAGACACAGGAATCATATAATCCTTGTTTTCTTGATAAAATTCCTTTAAATAATCATTGGTCTTTTCTCCTACTTCCTTGATATTAGAAAGTACAATCAAACCTAATTTATCTGTTTTCATCTTATTCATCCTTTCGATAGGTTGGAATATAAAACTTATGTTGATTATTTCTATGATGACGTTCAATTACCCTTCTAGATTTTTCTGATACAAGCTTAGGATTTACCATGTAGTTTGCAATTTCCAAGTAAGTAACTCCTAATTTTTCTTCATCACTTTGTCCTGATAAACCATCATCTGGTGTTTTATATAATACGGTATCTGGTACTTTTAAATACTTCCCAATCTCTATTACTTCTTCTACCGTTAAATCACTAATTGGTGCGATATCGTGGACACTATCTCCACCCTTTGTAAAATATCCAACATATAATTCACATTTATTACTTGTTCCAACCACTAAATATGGTTTCTTTTTAACTTCTGTATAAAGCGCAGCTAAATAGTAAAGTGCTGACATTCTAAGTCTTGGTTTTAAATTGATATCACTGTTCTTTTTTTCTTCTTCGGTAAATGTTCCAAGATTAGTTAATTCTAATTGAAAATTATCGTAAATGTTTGTTAAATCAAAATTAATGAGTTCAAAATGATAATAGTCACTAACTAACTTCGCATCAACTTTATCCTTATCTTTAGAGTGACATGGTAGTGTTACCCCAACCACATTTTCACTTCCTAATGCTTCTACCATAAGAGCTGCGACAACCCCACTATCTTTCCCTCCACTAATTCCAAGGATTGCTCCTCCTAACTTGTTTTCTCGGTAATATTTTCTAATAAACTCCACAATTTTCTTTGTTTCTTTTTCCGCATTAAATTTCATATTTTCTTTCCTTTCTATATTGTTTTCCCATTTCTAACGCCATGATAGAATTCACATCGTTGATATCCCCGCTTTTGATTAATTCTAATGCTTCTTCATATGTACATTCAAAATATTTGATAATTTCTGTTTCATCTAATTTTTGTTCACATATTTTTTGACACCCTTCTGCAAGGAATACATAGTTATAAGCACAACTAATTCCTTGATCTTGATAATAAGAAGTAAGAAGGGTTAGGTTCGCTGCTAGATAACCAGTTTCTTCTAATAATTCTCTTTTTGCTGCCTCTTTTGGATCTTCTTGATTCTCAATATATCCAGCTGGTACTTCTACTCCTACTGTACTAGCTGTAAATACTCTTGGTTGTACTACTAATAATACGTTTCCTGATTCTGTAATTGGAAGAATAACGGCTGCTGACCCAGTACCATATCCTTTTACTAATAATTCCCTATTAAATACTTGTTCATTTGCTAAAGTACAAGTATATTGTTCTATTTTTAAAAACGAAGGATTAGAATGAACTTGCTTCTTTTCTATCAGTTGTAATTCTTTTTTATACTGATTTAATTCTTCTAATTTTTCTTTTCGCATAACTATTTACTCAACGTTTTTATTTTTCCCTTATGTTCTAAAATTAATCTTTTTTTGCATTCTAATACTTCTTCTGATAAATCAACATAATAGATAGCAGGATTTTCAAATCTTCTAATCTCTTCATAAAGAGTATCCATTTGTTCGTTACAATAGTCTCTTTTTTCTAACACAGTTGGATTTTCATATACGAAGTTTCCATCTTCAAAAATACGTGTTTGTAATTCTTTTACCGTATAATTACAAAGTTCTTTTCGACAAGTCTCATCATTTGGATTAATTAGTGTATAGTGTTCTAAATCAATGTTTTCATGTGGAAATGCTAATACATCACCAAGGGCATATCCAGTATTATTATCATAAAAGCGATATACTTTTTTATAACCTGGATGAATAGTTTTAAAACGATCACTACTTACTTTAATTTTTGGAATGATAGTTCCTTGTTCTTCTTTCGCAACTAATTTATAAACGACTCCCACTCTTTCTTTTGGTGCAACAATATTATCTCCAGCTCCAATAGAGTCCATCATTGCTCCTTGAATTTTTAAAGAACGAATGGTTGTTGGGTTAAGTCCATTAGATAGACAAATTTTCGCATCCGTTAATCCTGCCTCATCTAACATTTTTCTTGCTTCTTTTGATAAATAAGCTAAATCACCACTATCAATACGAATACCTTTTAATCGATATCCATTTGGTATTAAATATTCTTTGGCAACACGAATAGCATTCGGAATTCCACTATTTAAAGTATCATAAGTATCTACTAATAATACCGTATCGTTTGGATAAGTTTTGGCGAATGCTAAGAAAGCATCATATTCACTTTCTGCTTCTGTTACCATACTATGTGCCATCGTACCCATTACAGGAATATCATAAAGCATTCCTGCTTTCACATTTGATGTACCACTACATCCAGCAATATAAGAACACTTACTTGCCATCGTAGCTGCACTTGGTGTATTCGCTCTTCTTGCTCCAAATTCCATGATTGGGACATCTCCCGCTGCTTCAGTCATTCTTTTCGCTGCCGTTGTAAATAAAATTCCACTATTTAAATAACTAAGAACAGCAGTTTCAATAATTTGAGCTTCGATTAAATTTCCTCTTACCGTAATCACTGGTTCATTTCCAAACACCGGTGTTCCATCAGGGATCATATCGATTGTTCCATGAAATTCAAAATTTTCTAAATAAGATAAAAACTCCGGTGTAAATTTATTTAAACTTCGTAAATATTCGATATCATTTTTTGTAAATTTTAAATTTTTAATATAATCAATGACTTCATCGCCACCACCCATTAAAGCATATCCATTTTGAAACGGAATTTTTCTAAAAAATCCTTCGAAATATACCATTTCATTTTGTTTTCCTTCATTAAAATAAGTTTGTGCCATGGTAAGTTCATACATATCTACCATCATTGTTTCATTTTCTCTCATCTTACTTTCCTCCTTTATATGTTTTTACTAACTGTATCCCTGCTTGATTCATAAATTGTAGTGCTTCTTTTTGATATGTTTCAGCGTCATGCCAAGGAGCATCATACGTTGCAACTGCATTCGTTGGTACAACAATGTCAACATCTCGGTCATGTTCATCAAAATAATTTTGTAACGGGATTGCTAAATTCATTACACAAATATCTGTACAACACCCCGTAATAATAATTTCTCTTAATGATTTCATCGCATCGATATCACTTAAAAAGTTTTTCGCAAACAAAGTAGATGTTGAATTCTTTTGATAAGAATAACTCTCTTGTTCATATTCCTTTAATTCATCTACTACTTCAGCTTCCTTTGTTCCCTCTACACAATGTTCAGGATAACGTTTAAATTCTCGACATTCCTTTTTATGTGTATCTTTAATAAAAACAATTCCTTCTTCTTCATTTTTAAGAGTATCAATTAATTTTTTAATTTCTGGTATAATTGATTGAATCTTTTGATCAGCCATATTTCCCTCTTTTACAAACCCATTTACCATATCGACAACGACTAGTAATTTTTCTAATTCTTCTTTTCTTTTCATATTCTCTCCCTCTTTCTTTTCTTGTTATTATTATTTTGTTAATAACAAAACCTATAAATAATTCAGATTTGTTCATCTGTTATTAACATTATATTAATAACAATTCAAAAAGTCAACCTCTTTTTAACAATTTATTAAAAAGATTTAAAATGACCATATTTTTATATAATATTCTCTCATATAAAAACTCAACTTTCTGCAAGTTGAGTTCTCTATTCTATTGTCTTTTTTTCATCATTTTCTATTGTTCCTTTATTACTCCAATTATTCTTGACACATCAATGCTGTAGTTAATTTTTAAATAAAAAATATGGAATACTCCATATTTTTTGCCCTTTACATCGCGGGTGAGCCTTTTCATGGCTCTCCCACGATGC
>CALVRW010000020.1 GCA_944358795.1 uncultured Bacilli bacterium
ATTAGGAGGAAAGAACGAGTATGGAATACATACTGTAATATAAATTGAACCGCCGTATACCGAACGGTACGTACGGTGGTGTGAGAGGGGCAAAGTAATTATCGTTACTTTCCTCTACTCGATTATATGTTATAATAGGGGTGGAAGGTGAAATGATGAATTTGTTGAAACGATTATGTATGGTAATTCTTATTTCTACTTTTGTTATATTACAAATTTTGTATATTAATATTTTAGTGTTTCGTAAAGGAATAACAAAAGATACTATAAAAAAGGGTGTAGCAGAAGTAGATTTTGTTGAAGTATTAAAACAAGATAATGATGAAAATCCATTGACATCGACAAAAATGGATCAAATATATGAAATAGCTAAAAAAGGTAATATTTCTACAAAATCAGTTGATGCTTTTATTCGTTCAGAAGGAGTAAAAGATTTTGCGAATACCTATTTAAATGATTTAATTGATTCGATATTTTCAAAAGAAGAAAAAAATATAACTTCTGAAGAATTAAAACAGGTTACTACAACTGCGGTTAATACTGCAGTAGATGAATCAGGTATTCCGTTACCTGATTCAATCAAACAATCTATCATTTTAACTGTATCACAGAATAGTGAAAAAATTATTTCATTATTACCAACAACACAAACGATTACATCTATTATTGATGAAAAATCAATTGCTACGATAGAATTTTTATTTTCTAGCAAACTTAAAATAATTTTTTTCGGTATTGTGGTAGTGTTCATTTTATTGTTGATGGTCTTAACACACTCTTTTTATCGATTCTTTTTCTACCATGGTATTGCTTCTGTTGCTACAGCTTGTGTTAGTTACTTATTTAGTCAGACATTTACAAGTGAGTTTCTTGTTACTGTTTTTTCTGAAAATATTGGATTGAAAGATTTTTTCATAGCAATTTCTCCTACTATTTCTAATCAATTCATGCTGTATAGTAAAATATTTTTATTGATTTCTATTGTTCAATTTATTTTGTTTTTCGGAATTAATTATTGGCAAAAAAGTCGTAGTTTACACAAAAGTGTAAATAATGAACAATGAAAATAGGATAAATTACCTATTCTAATATTATAGTGAAATAAGGTAATAATTTAATGAAATAAAAATGTACTGTGAAAAGTATCTGTAAACTAATTTTTGTCAAAAAATGTGGTATAATGTCAAATAGGATGGTGAGGATATGAATTTAAAAAAAGATAGAATAACATTGTTTGTTGAGTATTTAAAAAAGAATCATAAGACGATTGCGACAATGGAATCATGTACAGGTGGATATATTGCGAATGTGATTACAAATGTTATAGGCGCAAGCGATGTATTTCAGTTTGGTGCGGTAACATATTCTAATGAAACAAAAATAAAAATGGGAGTTTCAAAAGAAATTATTGATACATATTCCGTTTATAGTAATGAAACAGCAATCGAAATGGCAACTGTAATATCTAAACAAGCTGATGCAGATTATGGAATTGGAATTACAGGTATCTTAAATTCTCCAGAACAAAGTAGTATCGTGTATATTGCTATTTATGATGCACAGAAAAAAACTGCACACCATTATACTTTGAGTGCAGAAATGTCTGACAGGCAAGATAATAAAATTATTATTGCAAACTTTATTTTTGATCGTCTACTGGAATTGTTTGTGATGTCTTAGAAAGTGTGTAACACTTTTTTTCTTTTCTAAATTCATTTCCAAGCAAAAGCATGCTTCCAGAACAAAATAAGGTAACGATTAGTGTTGCTGTTTCAGGTTTTGTAATTCCTTGCAATAGGAAACTAGCGCTTGATAGCATACTACAATTTCGATAGAGTGTTAATCTCTTTACATAATTTTGATTATTTGTGTGAAGACTATTGGAAAATGCCCAAATACCACTACTACAGCCTAGAATGGTAGCTCCCTCAAAAAAGTTTTGTTGTAAAAACTGAAATCCAGCCAACATTGTAGTAGCAAGTGCACTACTATACATAAAATATTCTAATTTTTTCTTTTGATGTTTTGGAAGTGAAATTTGATTGATTGTCTGTAAATTTACATTTTTATTTTTTTCTTTCATATTCAAGGCTCCTTGTCATTTTATTGTATGTAGAAAAAATTTTTTAGTGCCAATTTACTTTTTTCTGCTCATAATAAAAAGGATTGTGCTATAATAGAAATTAGAGTAAAGAAAATAGATAGGGAGATTCATATGTTAGAAAGTATAGAAGTAGAAGATAACAACTTAGATTTTGAAACTGTTTATAATTCTAATATAACTCCATCTGTTTTATCAAAATTACAAAATGAAATTCATAATATGGGTCTTAGTTTAAAAATTAATGTCCAATTATTATCTAGAAAAAATGCATTACAATTTGAAGATTCTTTTCATATGCTTGCGAATAAGTTAGCAGATTTATTAGTTGAAAAGGGAAAACAAGTAGAAGAAGGAGAACTTTATCAAATTATTTATCAAAATTTACATCAGGCGTTGATGTGTGAAAATGAAAGATTATTTCGTATGGAATATGATGTTATTCGTAATACCAATGAAATTTTACAAGAACGATTAGAGTTTATTTTGAATCATTATGATTATCAAGAGTCTCTATTAAATATGAATACGTTAATTGACCATTTTCGTATTGGGGTACACGGAAAGAATAGAATGATTGATTTACAAGATACGATTCAAATGCTTGTATATAATTTGGCTGTTACTTACAAATTACATTCTGATATTAAATTATATATGGAAGTACAAAAAAAGATTGATGTTTGTAAAGAAGAATGTGGAAAAATATTTGAGTATTCTTTAAATGAGCTAGAAATGGAAAATTTAAAAAACGCTATTCAGGTAAGAGATACTTTATCGAATATGTTACAAGAGACAAAATATCATGAATTTCAAACGGGTGAAAAACAAAGAGCATAATAAAACAAGTTGATGTAAAAGCAACTTGTTTTATTTGTTTGTAAGACGATATAAATTAATAGATGGTTTATTAAAAAGACGATAAGGAATTGTTGAAGTACCTAGACCACTGGAAATATAAAATTCTGTTTGATCTAATGTATAATGCTCTTCATAATATTTTTTAGCACCCTCTGGTAATACAATTGCTCCAATTCCAGGCATTCTCACTTGTCCATTATGAGAGTGTCCAGCTAAAACTAAATCAAATTGTTTATAATCAATATCGTCGATATAATCTGGTTCATGAAGAAGTAATATTTTATAATTTGGAATATTATTCTTTTTTTCTTGTCCTGAAATGGATTTGATATAATCACTTGCTGGTTTTAAGCGATCGTTAATATCTTTCATATTATTTAAACTACTGCTTGCTCCTACGATTAATAATGGATTTAAAGAATTCATGTAAACAGTATCAAATGTATCGTTTAAATTTGTAAAACCACTATTTTTAATAACTGTTTCCCATTCAGGAACCTGCATATCATGATTACCACTAATCGCATATTTACCGATAGATGGTTCTATTTTTTTTAGTTCTTCTGTAAGTTCTTCAAAGTCTTGATTCGTATAGTTTGTATCTTTGTCAAATAAATCTCCAGTTAATACAACTAAATCTGGCTTTAACTCATTTATTTTTTTTACCATTTTTTTTACTTCTTGTTTATAGTAAGTTGTTTTATAGTGTAAGTCAGAAATATGAATCATTTTGGCTCCATGAAAGCTATCAGGGATTTTACTATTTTTTATCGTATATTCTTTTACTGTTAACCCTGTTGTTGCGATAAATCGGCTATAATAAATAGCTCCACATATTAATACAACAATGATTGATAGAAATACAATTAATTTTTGCCAACCATTCATCCCTTTTTTTTCTTCTATTGTCTCCATTTTATCACCGATTTTATTGTATCATATTTTATAAATAAAAAAAACGCATCTTGCGTTTTTATCCTAGTAATAATACAAGTACTTGTACAGCCATTAGAATACCATTATGAACGAAATGGAGTCCAATGGTATTAAAGATATTATCTGATTTCGCAAGTACATAAGCAAAAATTAGTCCTGGGATACTGTAAGGGATAATATATAAGAATTGTTCTAAATTAGGTGCTCCCAATACATGCATACCACCAAAAATAAATCCTGATACTAAAATAAATAGAATATTATATTTTGGAATAATCATACGAATAGATTCTCTGAAAACTAATTCTTCAACGATTGGTGCAAATACAACAGCAGAAAGGTAAGTATAGAAAGGTGCATTCCCAAACATATCTATAATCGCATTTTGATTATCTGCACCACTGATATCATTAGTAAGTGTCATGATAGCTGCATTACTAATCATCATAAGACCAAGTAATAAGAACCAATATTTAAAATATTTTTTAAAATAAATTCGATGATTCTTTTTAAAATCAATCCATTTTTCAGTCAAGCGATCACGAAAGATAATGATCATGAATGAAATCATAAGTAATTCATAAGCAATTAAGTAAATCACTCTTAAAAATTGTGGAGCTGCACTAATATCTACTCCTAATAAAGCAAAAGGTAATGTTTGAAATGCACTCATTGCAAAATAAATGAAAATAATAAGCAATCCTTTTCCTGCATTTTTTATATACTGATTCATTTTATCATCTCCAATATTAATTATACCAAAAATTATGAAAAAACTATGAAAAAATGTTAAAAAAATATGTTTTCTATGATATAATACAAGTAGATTGACAAGAAGAAGAGTGGGCATCCCCACTCTTTCCTGTAGAAAGAAGGTATTTTATGGATGTTGTTTCAAAAGTAAGACCATTAATAGAACCCATTATTTTAGAAAATGGATATCGAATTGATGAGATGGAATATGTAAAAGAAGGCAGTTTATATTTTTTACGTGTTGTCATTGATAAAGATGGAATTATTGATATTGATGATTGTGTAACGGTTAGTAAATTAATTAATCCAATACTAGATGAACATGATCCGATTAGTGATAATTATATTTTAGATGTTTGTTCAAAAGAGAAAGGTAGTGAGTAATATGGATACAAAAGCATTTAAAAAAGCAGTAGAAGTATTAAATAAAGAAAAAGGAATTGATATTGATTATATTTATGAAGCAATGGAACTTGCTTTAAACTCAGCGTATAAAAAGAATAATCATTTACAAAATAGTAGAGTAGTTGGAAATAAAGAAACTGGAGAGTTTCACGTATATTCTTTTAAGACCGTTGTCAATGAACCAGATGAATATGGAATTATTAATGGAAAAGAAATTGATGAATTTTATGAAAAATATGGTGATCTTTTAGATGAACAACAAGAAAAGATTGAAGCGGGTGAAGAAATTCCTGAAGAAGAAAAATTAACAGAACCAAGAGAAATTCGTTTTGATCCAAGAATTCATTTAACTTTAGAAGAAGCACGTAAAATTGTACCAGATATCGAAGTTGGAGAAACAATTGAAGAAGAAGTAACACCAAGAGATTTTGGACGTGTTGCTGCTGCTACTGCAAAACAAGTAGTGGTACAAAAAATCCGTGAAGCAGAACGTAATAATATTATTGCGGAATTTAGTGAAGCTGAAGGAGAAATGATGACAGGGATTGTTGCAATGGAAGATGTTCGTAACTATTATATTGATTTAGGAAGAACACAAGGGATCTTACCAAAATCAGAAATTATCCCTGGAGAAACAATTAAAATGGGTTCTAGTTTAAAAGTATATGTAACAAAAGTAGATAATAGTGGAAAAGGACCTCTTATCTTATTATCAAGAACACATTATGGATTTGTAAAACGTTTATTTGAATTAGAAATACCAGAAGTAAATGAAGGGATTATTCTTATTTATAGTGTTGCTAGAGATGCTGGTAACAGAACAAAAGTAGCAGTCTATTCAGAACTTTCAAATGTTGATCCAGTAGGTTCTTGTATTGGACAAAATGGATCACGTATTAATGCGATTATCAAAGAATTAAATGGTGAAAAAATAGATGTTATTCCATATGATAAAGACGATGCAAAATTTATTGAAAATGCACTTAGTCCAGCAAAAAATTTAACCGTTTTAATTATGGATGAGAAGAAAAAAGAAGCTATGGTAATTCTTGATCAAGATAATTTATCAAAAGCAGTTGGTAAAAAAGGATTAAATGTAAGATTAGCGTCACGTTTAACACATTATAAAATTGATGTTAAAACCTATGAACAAGCAAGTGAAATGGGTATTAACTTGAAACAGAGTATTGATGAATAAAACGAAAAAAATACCAATGCGTAGTTGTGTTGTAACAAGAGAAAGACTTCCTAAAAATGAATTAGTACGTGTTGTAAGAACACCGGAAGGGAATGTTATTGTTGATACAACTGGTAAAGCAAATGGACGTGGAGCATATTTAAAAAAAGATCTTACAGTATTTGAGAAAGCTCAAAAATCTAAAATTTTAAACCGACAATTAGAAGTAGAAGTAAAAGAAGAAGTATTTGAAGAATTAAAAGCATTGCTCAAGTAACACTTGTCGCATAAATTCAATTTGGATACATATGAATAATATAGAATTTTAAGAAAGAGGTGATATTTATGATGAGTGTGTTAGAATATGCACAGGATGTAAATAGAACAGTAGATGAAATATTAAAAAAGTGTAAAGAATTAGGAATTGACGTAAACGATGAAAATGATATGTTAGATGAAGAAGGAATTACACTTTTAGATAATGAAATCGATACTATTACTGAGGCAGATGAAGAAGATGCATTAGATGATTTAGTAGAAGAAATTATTGAACAAGAAGAAATTGAAGTAGATAATACTGTAAAAAAACAGAAGTTAAAGAAAAATAATAATCAATCTTCTAATAAAGCAAATATAAATAAAAAAGAATTAGCAAAAAAGAAAAAACAGATGTATAAACATAAAGAAAAATTACAAAGTAATACACCTGCTGTTTCTGATGATGTTATCTTGTACCATGAAAATATGACAATTGGTGATTTAGCAAAAGCATTAAATGTAAATGCAGCAGAATTAATTAAAAAATTATTTTCACTAGGTGTTATGTGTACGATTAATCATTCTTTAAGTTTTGAAAATGCTGAAATCTTAGTAGTTGATTATAATAAAGAATTACGAAGAGAAGAAACAGCAGATGTTACAAACTTTGAAGAATTTGAAATTCATGACGCAATAGAAGATTTACAAGAAAGACCTCCTGTAGTTACGATTATGGGACATGTTGATCATGGAAAAACAACTTTACTTGATACAATTCGTAAAACGAATGTGGCTGAAGGAGAAGCTGGTGGAATTACACAAGCAATTAGCGCATATCAAGTAAAACATAATGGGAAAGCAATTACATTTATTGATACACCGGGACATGCGGCATTTACAGAAATGCGTGCTAGAGGTGCAAGTATTACAGATATTATTATCATCATTGTTGCTGCTGATGATGGAGTAATGCCACAAACAAAAGAAGCAGTTGATCATGCGAAGGCAGCTGGAGTACCAATTATTGTCGCAATTAATAAAATGGACAAACCAGGTGCAAATCCTGAACGTATTATGACTGAACTTTCAGAATATGGTCTTACACCAGATGAATGGGGTGGAGATACTCTTTATAATCGTATTGTTGCAGCAGATGGAACAGGAATTCCAGAATTACTTGAAAATATTACTTTAATCGCAGAAATGCAAGAATATAAAGCGAATCCAAATCGTTATGCAGTAGGAACAGTTGTAGAATCTAGACTTGATAAACATTTAGGACCAGTAACAACGGTACTAATTCAAAATGGTACATTAAGATTAGGAGATCCAATTGTTGTAGGAACAGCTTATGGTAAAGTAAGAACACTAAAAAACGATAAAGGACAAGAAATTACAGAAGCATTACCTTCTATGCCAGTAGAAATTACTGGAATTAATGAAGTACCAAGCGCTGGAGATAAATTTATGGCATTTGAAAGTGAAAAACAAGCTAGAAGTATTGGAGAAACAAGAAAAGAACAAGCAAAATTACGTGAAAATGCTACAAAGGCAAGCGTTAGTTTAGACGATTTATTCTCTAAGATTCAAGAAGGTACCAAAGAAATTAACGTTATCTTGAAAGCAGATGTTAATGGTAGTGCTGAAGCAGTAAAAAATTCATTAGAAAAATTACAAGTAGAAGATGTAAGAGTAAAAGTGATTCGTAGTAGTGTTGGTTCTATTACTGAAAGTGATATTGTACTTGCTAAAGCAAGTGATGCATTAATTATTGGATTTAATGTTAGACCAAATACTCAAATTAAAGATTATGCAAAAGAAAATGGTGTAGAAATTCGTCTTTACAATATTATTTATAAAGTAGTAGAAGAAATGGAAGCTGCTATGAAGGGAATGCTAGAACCAATTTATGAAGAAAGAGTAACAGGTAGTGCTGAAGTTCGTCAATTATTTAAATTCTCTAAAGTTGGAACAATCGCTGGTTCTTATGTAACAGACGGTACAATTAAAAGAGATGCACAAGCAAGAATTATCCGTGATGGAATTGTAATTTATGATGGTAATATTAATTCTATTCAAAGAGGAAAAGATGCTGTAAAAGAAGTGAAAAAAGGAATTGAATGTGGTATCACCATTGAAAACTATTCTGACATCAAAGAAGGCGATGTTATTGAAGCTTACGAAATGGTAGAAGTAGAGCGTTAAAAAAGTCATGTCGAAAACATGATTTTTTTTTGATATAAAATTGTATAAGATAAAGAAAATATATCAAAATAAAATAGATTACAATATAAAGTTGTTGATATAAGATATTTTCATCATCTTTTATAAGGATAGGAGGATAGACATAAGATGAGTAGAATTGTGATTGCTTTTGGTGGAAATGCTCTAGGAAATAATCCAAAAGAACAACAAGAATTAATTAAAAGAGCAGTAAAAAATGTGGTACCTTTGATAAAGCAAGGTCATGAAATTTTAATTAATCATGGAAATGGTCCACAAGTGGGAGTCATTAATCTTGCGTTTGAAGACTCTTATGAAAATAAAGATATTCCATATATGCCATTTCCTGAGTGTACAGCGATGAGTCAAGGGTATATTGGGTATCATTTACAAAAAGGATTACGTGATGTGTTAGAAAAAGAAATAATCCAAAAAGAAATTGTAACATTAGTAACACAAGTAGTAGTAGATCCAAATGATTCATCTTTTCAAGAACCAACAAAACCAGTTGGACCATTTTACACTAAAGAAGTTGCGGAAGCTTTGATGAAACAAACAGGTGAATTATATATTGAAGATTCAGGACGTGGTTACCGAAAAGTTGTTGCAAGTCCTGAACCATTAGAAATTATTGAATTAAATAGTATTCGTACTTTATTAGAAACTGGTAGAATTGTCATTGCCGGAGGCGGTGGAGGAATTCCTATTTTTAAGCAAGAGACTGATAAAAAAGCAAATGCTGTAATTGATAAAGATTTAGTTAGCTCACTTATGGGAAAAGAGTTAAATGCAGATATTTTAGTTATTCTTACAAATATTAAGCAAGCAGAACTTTTTTATGGAACAGATCATGCTGTTAAAATTGGTAAAATAACAGTACAAGAAGCTTTACAATATATAGAAGAAGGACACTTTGCAAAGGGAAGTATGTTACCAAAAATAAAGGCTGCTATTCGTTTTGTAGAAGGTACAAATCATCGAGCAATTATTACATCGTTAGATAATTTAAGTGATGGATTGATGGGCAACGAAGCAACCGAAATATATGATCCAAATCATTAATTTTGAGTAATACAAAATAACTATTTACTTCTACATGGTTAAGTGTTATGATAATAATAGAAGATAGTAGTGAGGTATAACATGGAAAAGTCAATGGTGTTGGTAGTACTATTATTAGTAATCATAATGAAGAATAAAAAAGATAATATGAGGTTACAAGGAGAGTTTGTGCCTTTTTTCTATTTAAAAAAACAAATACTTGGCCGTGGAGGCTAAGTATAAACAATTGGTTACTAATAGTAGATTAGAAAGGGAGGAAATATGATACAAGTAACAAGTGAAATTAAACCATTAAAGAAGGTGTTATTACATCGACCAGGGAATGAATTATTAAATTTAACGCCAGATACTTTGGAACGTTTATTATTTGATGATATTCCTTATTTACCAGTTGCACAACAAGAACATGATGAATTTGCATCTGTTTTAAGAGCAAATGGAGTAGAAGTAGTATATTTAGAAGACTTAATGAGTGAAGTATTAAGTTTAGATGAAGAAATTAAAGAAAAATTTATTCGTCAATTTATGTATGAAGCAGGAATTCGTACACCAAAATATAAAACATTAGTTTTTGATTATCTAAATAATATTAAAGAAATGAAAGAATTAGTTTTAAAAACGATGGAAGGAATTCAAATTAGTGAATTAGATTCTACAAAATGGAAATTAGAAAAATCATTAGTTGACTTAGTAAGTGAAGAATCTAAATTTATTGCAGAACCAATGCCAAACTTATATTTTACACGTGACCCATTTGCTAGTGTTGGACATGGTGTAACACTACATAAGATGTATTCAGAAACAAGAAGCAGAGAGACAATTTATGCAGAATATATTTTTGAATATCATCCAGATTTTAAAGGTCAAACAGTAAAATATTATGATCGATATTTACCACATCATATGGAAGGTGGAGATGTCTTAAATTTAAATGATCATATTTTAGCAGTAGGATATTCACAAAGAACAAGTGCTGAAGCAATTGATGAATTAGCTAAAAATTTATTTAGAGATAAAGAGTGTAAAATTGATACTGTTTTAGCATTTAATATTCCAAGTAGCCGTGCATTCATGCACTTAGATACTGTATTTACACAAATCGACTATGATAAATTTACTTATCATCCAGGTATTATGGATACTCTTCAAGTATTTGAAATTACGGAAGGAGATGTTCCAGGTACTGACGAAGATTTAAATGTAAAAGAAATTAATGATACATTAGAAAATATTTTAAGTCATTATTTAGAAAGAAAAATTACACTTATTCCATGTGCTGGTGGTGATAAAGTTGCTGCTGAAAGGGAACAATGGAATGATGGATCTAATACATTATGTATTGCCCCAGGAGTTGTAGTTGTATACGATAGAAATAATTTAACAAATGAAACATTAAGAAAATATGGTATTAAAGTACTAGAAATTCATGGAGCAGAATTATCAAGAGGACGTGGTGGTCCAAGATGTATGAGTATGCCATTAGAAAGGGAATTGTAATATGAACTTATCAGGAAGGGATTTCTTAAAATTACTTGACTATTCAAAAGAAGAAATTCTATATCTAATTGAATTAGCAAAAGTTTTAAAAAAGAAAAAACACGATGGAGAATCACATCGATATTTAAAAGGAAAAAATGTCGTATTACTATTTGAAAAAGATTCTACTAGAACTCGTTGTGCCTTTGAAGTAGGTGCAATGGATCTAGGAATGGGTGTTACTTATTTAGGACCAACTGGATCACAAATGGGAAAGAAAGAAAGTATTGCAGATACAGCAAGAGTTCTTTCTCGTATGTATGATGGAATTGAATATCGTGGATTTGAACAAACCATTGTTGAAGAATTAGCAAAAAATTCCTCTGTACCAGTTTGGAACGGACTTACAAATGAGTTCCATCCAACACAAATGCTTGCAGATATTATGACGGTTAGTGAAAATTTTGATAATTTAGAAGGTAAAAAATTGGTATTCTTAGGAGATGGTAGAAACAATGTTGCTAACTCTCTTATGGTAGTATGTTCTAAATTAGGAATTAACTTTACTTGTTGTGCACCTAATCAATTATTTCCAAATGCAGAATTAATTGAACAGTGTAAAAAATTTGCAGCACAAAATCATTCAGAAATCGTATTAACTGAAAATGTGCAAGAAGCTGTAACGAATGCTGATGTGTTATATACAGATGTATGGGTATCTATGGGGGAAGATGCTAGTATATGGAAAGAAAGAATTGATTTGTTAAAACCTTATCAAGTTAATAAACAAGTAATGAGTATGGCAAATCCAAATGCTATTTTCTTACATTGTTTACCTTCTTTTCACGATTTAAATACAAAAATCGGAAAGGAAATATATGACAAGTTTGGCTTAGAAGAGATGGAAGTATCAAATGAAGTATTTGAATCTAGTCAATCTAAAGTCATGGATCAAGCAGAAAATCGACTACATACGATTAAAGCAGTCATGTATGCAACTTTAAAATGAAAAAAAGAATTGTAATTGCCTTAGGAGGAAATGCCTTAGGAAATACACCACAAGAACAATTAAAGCTAGTTAAAAAGACAGCAAAAAATATTGTTGATTTAGTGGAAGAAGGATATGACATTGTAGTAACACATGGGAATGGACCACAAGTAGGAATGATTAATTTAGCAATGCAAGTATCGCATGAAGAAGAAAATACACCAGATATGCCTTTTGCAGAGTGTGGAGCTATGAGCCAAGGTTATATTGGTTATCATTTACAACAGTCCATTCAACAAGAATTATTGAAAAGAAATAAAAGAAAAAATTGTATTACCGTTATTACTCAAGTGTTGGTAGATTCAAAAGATAAAGCATTTAAAAATCCAACAAAACCAATTGGTAATTTTTATACAAGAGAAGAAGCTATTAAAATAGCAAATGAAAATGGTTATATTATGAAAGAGGATGCTGGACGTGGATATCGTAGAGTTGTCGCAAGTCCAGAACCTGTAAAAATTATTGAAGGAAAAGTAATTAATGAATTGCTATCGAAAGGAAATATCGTAATTGCAGCAGGGGGTGGGGGAATCCCTGTTGTAAAAAGAAGAAATTCTTATTATGGAGTGGATGCAGTTATTGACAAAGATAAAACAAGTGCACGTTTGGCACTCGATTTAAAAGCAGATATTTTCTTAATTTTAACGGCAGTAGATAAAGTATGCATCCATTTTAATACAAAAAACGAAACACCATTAGATATTTTAACAGTAAAAGAAGCAAAACAATATATGGAACAAAAAGAGTTTAAAGAAGGTAGTATGTTACCAAAAGTAGAAGCTTGTTTAAATTTCGTAACCCATAAAAATAATGGTCAAGCCATTATTACATCATTAAGTAAAGCAAGAGATGCATTACTTGGTAAAAATGGTACCTTAATTGTTAGAAGGGAAAAATAATATGGAAAAACAAAAGAAGAAAAAGAAAGGCTTTCTGACGGCTTTCTCAATCATTTTTATCTTAATCTTCGCTTTAGGTCTTCTTTCTCACTTTTTACCTAAAGCAGAATTTGTCGATGGAGAAATCGTCAATGGTAGTGGAGTAGTAGGAGCTTCCTTATCACAAATTTTATTATCTCCTATATTAGGATTTGAAAATGCAATTGACGTTTGTATTTTCGTACTTATCCTAGGTGGTTTCTTAGCAATTGTTAATAGAACAGAAGCATTAGAAACAGGAATTAAAGTATTAGTTAAAAAATTAAAAGGACATGAATTAGTTTTAATTCCAATTTTAATGTTTTTATTCTCAATTGGAGGAACAACTTATGGTATGCTAGAAGAAACAGTAGGATTCTATGCCTTATTATCAGCAACTATGGTAATGGCTGGAATGGATACGTTAGTAGCATCAGCAATTGTATTATTAGGAGCTGGATCTGGGGTACTAGGTTCAACAATTAATCCATTTGCTGTTGGAGCAGCAGTTAGTGCTCTACCAGAAGGAGTAGATGTTAATCAAGGAATTATTATTGGAATTGGATTAGTATTATGGCTTACAACTTATCTTATTTCAACATTCTTTGTTATGCATTATGCGAGAAAAGTAATTAAGAAAAAAGGTTCTACATTCCTATCTTTAAGAGAAAGAAAGAATATGGAAGCAGAATATGGTGGACATAGTTCAGTTAACTTGGATCAAGTAAAATTAAGTGGAAAACAAAAAGTTACATTAGTTTTATTTGCACTTACATTTATCGTTATGATTGTTGGATTTATTCCATGGGGTGAATTTGGAATTAATATTTTCGATAAATTTACTGGTTGGTTAACAGGATCTCCACTTGGATCTTGGTATTTCTATGAAGCAGCATTATGGTTCTTAATTATGTCTGTTTTAATAGGTTTAGTTGGTCGTACCGGAGAAAAGCAATTTGTCGATACATTTATTGATGGTGCTGATGATATGGTTGGAGTAATATTGATTATTGCCATTGCTCGTGGTGCATCAGTATTAATGCAAGGAACTTATTTAGATAACTTTATTATCTATAATGCAGCTGAAGCACTTAGAAATGTACCAATTATTGTCTTTACACCATTTAACTATTTAATTCACGTTGTATTATCTATTTTAGTACCATCAAGTTCAGGATTAATGACATTATCTGCACCAATCGTTGGTCCACTTGCAGATCAATTAGGTTATAGTGTAGAAACAACGATTATGACACTAGTTGCTTCTAATGGTCTTGTAAATTTAATTACACCAACTTGTGGAGCAATCATGGGTGGTCTTGCACTTGCTAAAGTAGAATATTCTACTTGGGCTAGATGGGCTGCTAAAGTAGTCTTAACAATCGCCATTGTTAATATCGCTGTTTTAACAGTAGCAATGATGATTTTATAATATGAAATGAATTACAAAAAGTCCTATTTTAGGACTTTTTTGCTGAAAGAAAAGTATTCTAAAATTAAATAATATGTTATAATAAATATAGAGTAAGGAATTAGTTCTTCTCATTAAAAATGTTTGTTAGTGCTACTTATATGGGTATTTGTCAAATATTTAGACAATTTTTATAGGGGGTATTGTTAATTTTTTAATGATTTTTCAAAATTATTAGGGGAAACATACCCTAAAGAAGAGTGAACTCTCCTAGGATTGTAAAAACCCTCTATATAGTCATAAATTTCCCTATATGCATCTTCAAACGTATAAAGTTTAGTCTGATATAATCGCTCTCTTTTGAGTAGTGAGTGAAAAGATTCTTGAGCCGCATTTTCGTCACATGAATGGTTCATTGAAGTAAAGCTAGAAATGATGTTGTGTTTCTTAAGAAAATCTCTATACAATTTAGATCTAAACTGTGAACCCTTATCTGAGTGAGAAATTAATCCAGGTAAGGGTTTTCTAGTTTTGATAGCTTTGCTTAAAACTTTTAAAATGGCCTCTGTTTTTTGATTATCAAATAATCCCCAAGCAATAACTTTTTTAGAATAATAGTCAATGAATGAAATTAGGTAAAAGGTACCTTCATGGAGAGTCTGAATATAAGTAATATCGGTTGTCCAAACCTGGTCTAAATGAGTAATCTCTAAGTCTTTAATTAAGTTAATAATAGGGAGTTTATCATCAATTGGCAAACTATTCTTTTTCTTCGGGAACCTTTTAGTTACAATGCTTTTAATACCCAACGTAACCATGGCTCTAGACACTTTCGATCGGGAACAAATAATACCCTTAGAGTTTAAAATAGCTGTAATTTTAGGAGAACCATAGATGCCATTAGATTCAGAATAAATAATAATAATTTGTTGATAAAAATAGATCAAATCATCTTTGTGAAAGATTCCATGATTTAACCAATATAAATAAGATGACTTATTAATATTCAAATCTTTACAGATAACATTTAAAGGATAGATAGAAGATAATAGTTTAATACTTTCATAAAGTTTTATTCCTTTTTTGCTAATAAGGTAATCGTTTTTTTTAGTATCTCATTATCTCGTTCTAACCTAGATACTTTCTTCTTAAGTAATTCAATTTGTTTAGCAGAAGTTAAATAGTCTTTATCAAAAACTTTATTATCTTTGTTATAAGCAGTAATCCATTTTTCTAAAGTTTTAAGAGGAATCTCAAATTGTTCGGCAGTACGGATTGTAGAGTGTTTTTCATTAACAATTAAGTTAACAATCATAGATTTAAAGTTATTATCATATTTACGAGGCATAAGACCACCAACCTTTCTAATATTATACACCTCGACACCCCCTCGAGAAAGTGTCTAAAAAAATGATAACATGCC
>CALVRW010000021.1 GCA_944358795.1 uncultured Bacilli bacterium
TTGTTTCACACTTCCTTCAGCCCCAACATCACTGTTGATGCGTTGTGCTTCCCTAATACTTCGCAGATACCGACGCGTATAGTGGACTTTCACCACCTAGTTATATGCCATGCACGGCACACAAAAAGAAAAAAGGCTATGACAGCCTTTTTATTAATAACTGATATAATTTATCACATTTATCTTGACTCATTGCTGGAGTACCCTCTAAACGATAATTAATACCTAATTCTTTATATTTATGAACACCAAGTAGTTCATATGGTAAAAACTCTATTTTTAAAATATTACGAAGTGGCTTTAAGAAAGAAGCCAATCTTTCAATATAATCTTCATTATCGTTAATACCTGGCACAATTACTTGTCGAATCCACATATTCACATTCATCTTCTGACATTGTTCTAAAAACTGAAGAGAGTCCTCTATTTTTATACCGGTCATAGTTTCATATTCTTTTGCTTCAAATGCTTTAATATCCCACATAACCAAATCAGTATAACGAAGAACTTCCTTTATATTTTTTCCACCAACTCCAGAAGTATCAATACATGTATGAATATTTCTCTCTTTACAAAGTTTTAAACATTCAATTAAAAATTCACTCTGTAATAACGGTTCACCACCACTAAAAGTTACACCCCCATTATCATTAAAATAAGGTTTATAACGTTCTATTTTTTCAACTAATTCTAGTGGTGTTATCTCAATTCCAATATTAGGATTCCAAGTATCCGGATTATGACAGAATAAGCATCGTAAAGGACAACCCTGCATAAATACAACAAAGCGAATCCCTGGTCCATCGACTAACCCCATGGTTTCAATGGAATGAATATATCCAATCTTATTGTTTTTCATGGAATGTTCTACTAATAATTTCTAATTGTTGTTCTTTACTTAAACGATTAAAATGAACAGCATATCCAGAAATTCGAACAGTTAAGTTAGGATATTCTTCTGGATGTTCCATCGCATCGATTAATGTTTCACGATTCATAACATTTACATTTAGATGATGTGCACCTTGTCCAAAATATCCATCCATAATATGTACTAAATTATCAATTCTCTCTTCATTTTCATGTCCTAAAGCATCAGGAACAATTGAGAATGTATTACTAATACCATCTTGACAAACATCTTTATATGGAATTTTTGCAACAGAATTTAAAGATGCTAGTGCTCCACTATTATCTCTTCCATGCATTGGATTAGCTCCTGGTGCAAATGGTTCTCCTGCTTTTCTACCATCTGGTGTAGAACCTGTTTTCTTTCCATATACAACATTTGAAGTAATTGTTAATACAGATAATGTATGTCTTGCATTTCGATATAATGGATGTTTCTTTAAATCGTTTGAGAATTTTGTTGCTATATCAACAGCAATACTATCAACACGATCATCATCATTTCCATATTTAGGGAAATCTCCATCAATTTCAAAATCAATCGCAATTCCTTCTTCATTACGAATTGGTTTTACTTTTGCATATTTAATCGCTGATAAAGAATCTGCTACTACAGAAAGCCCTGCAATACCAAATGCCATTAAACGTTCAATCACTGTATCATGAAGTGCAAGTTGACTTGCTTCATATGCATATTTATCATGCATATAATGAATTGTATTCATTGCATCAACATAAGTACCTGCAACAATATCTAAGACTTTTTCGTAATTTTTCATTACTTCTTCATAATCTAAATATTCACTTGTAATTGGTGTAATACCTTCTACTACTTTTGTACCTTTTACTTCATCTACACCACCATTAATTGCATACAATAATGCTTTTGCTAAATTACAACGTGCACCAAAGAATTGCATTTGTTTTCCAACTTGCATTGCTGATACACAACATGCGATTGCATAATCATCCCCATAGATAGGACGCATAATATCATCATTTTCATATTGTAATGCATCTGTATCAATTGACATTTTTGCACAATATTTTTTAAAGTTTTCAGGTAATCCTTGTGCCCATAATACTGTCATATTAGGTTCTGGTGCAGACCCTAAATTTGTAAGAGTATGTAAATAACGGAATGTTGTTTTTGTTACCAAACTCTTTCCTTCTTTTGTCATACCACCTAATGATTCTGTTACCCAAGTTGGATCTCCAGCAAATAATTCATTATACTCT
The DNA here is from genome assembly GCA_944358795.1 of uncultured Bacilli bacterium. Classification (GTDB taxonomy): domain Bacteria; phylum Bacillota_I; class Bacilli_A; order RF39; family UBA660; genus MGBC107952. The sequence goes on from CALVRW010000021.1 coordinate 2,149, forward strand.
GGAGTTCTTAAATGTCTAGCAATTCGAAGTTTAATAATAAATTGATCGATTAATTCTTGTGCTTGTTCTTCTGTTAAAGTACCTGCTTTTAAATCTCTTTCAATATAAATATCTAAGAATGTGCTTGTTCTACCAAGACTCATTGCAGCTCCATTATTTTCTTTAATAGCTGCTAAATATCCAAAGTATAACCATTGTACTGCTTCTTTGGCATTACTTGCAGGTCTTGAAATATCAAAACCATATTTACTTGCCATAGAAGTAATGGCTTTTAAAGCACGAATTTGCTCTGACACTTCTTCTCTTAAACGAATCATCGCATCTGTTACATGTGGTCCTAATTGATCTAAATCATATTGTTTTACTTTAATTAATAAATCAGTACCATAAAGTGCAATACGACGATAATCTCCAATAATTCTTCCACGTCCGTAAGCATCTGGAAGTCCTGTTAATAATCCAGCATGTCTAGCAGCACGTACTTCTTTTGTATATGCATCAAATACACCATCGTTATGTGTTTTACGGAATGCCGTAAAATATTGATCAATTTCTGGATCCCATTCATATCCATAACTTTGTAATGCACTACGTACCATACGTGTACCACCAAATGGATTTACAATTCTTTTTAATGGTTTATCAGTTTGTAATCCAACGATTACTTCATGCTCTTTATCAATATATCCAGGTTCAAAATTATCAATTCCTGATACTTTCTTTAATTCAACATCTAAAATACCTTTCTCTAATTCTTCTTTTAATAAAGGCTTTAATGTTTCCATTACACTATTTGTATTTTCAGTAGGACCAACTAAAAATGATTCATCTCCAGTGTATTCCGTGTAATTTTCTTTAATAAAATTACTAACATCGATATGTTCACGCCAATTTTCCCCAACAAAATTGAACCACTCTTTCATTCTATTACCTCCCTATTTTATCTCTATCTTTTACATTATAACATTAAATTATAGTATATTTCTACTATTTCTGAACTTTTTCTAAAAACTCTTCTTCTGTCCAAATAATAATTCCTAATTGTTTTGCTTTTTCATATTTACTTCCTGGTTTTTCTCCGACAATTACAACATCCGTTTTTTTACTAACACTACCAGTTGTAATTCCACCCATACGTTCTATTAATTCTTTGGCTTCATCTCTAGTTATAGAAGAAAGACTTCCAGTTAATACAAAAGTTTTCCCACTAAAATCAATTTTTTCAGTCACTTCTTCTTCATAAGTCATACAAACACCTGCTTCTTTTAATCGCTCAATTTCTTCCAAATTAGTTGGATTTTGAAAATAATCACTTACACTTTTAGCAATCACTTCCCCAATATCTTTAATCGCAACTAATTCCTCATAAGAAGCTTCTTTTAAATGGTCAATTGAACCATAAGTACGAGCAAGTAATTTTGCTGTCTTCTTTCCTACATAACGAATTCCCAGTGCAAATAATAACTTATCAAGCGAATTTTTCTTACTTTCTTCTATCGCATCAAGTAAGTTTTGAATACTTTTTTCTCCAAATCCTTCTAAACGCATTAACTCTTTTTTATATTGATGTAATTTATAATAATCACTAAAGTTTCTTAGATACCCCATATTATAAAAATCTTCAACAATGTTGTCACCAAAACCATCAATATTTAAAGTATCACGACTCGCATAATGAATAAGTCCTTCTATTTTTTTCGCATCACATTCTGGATTAACACAATAATATGCAGCATCTTTTTTTACTAATTCATGTTGACATATTGGACAAGTATGGGTCATAACAAAAGGAATTTCGTTTCCTGTTCTTCTCTCTTTTATTACTTCTACAACTTCCGGAATAACATCTCCTGCTTTTTTAATTGCTACAATATCTCCAATCATAATTTCTTTATTCTTTACATAGTCTTCGTTGTGCAAAGTCGTTTTAGAAATCGTAGAACCCATTAAAATAACTGGTTCTAATATTGCATTTGGTGTTACTTGTCCTGTTCTTCCAACCGTAAATTTAATATCTTTTAGTTTTGTAAGGGCTAGAGTTGCAGGAAATTTATAAGCAGTTGCCCATTTTGGATATTTAATTGTATATCCTATTTTTTCTTGATCTTGTAAATCATCTAGTTTAATAACAATCCCATCAATTTCATATGGAAGTGTATCTCTTTTTTCCGTCCATTCATTTACATAATCTAATAGTTCTTGAATATTTTTTACCAGTTTAATATTAGGATTAACACAAAAACCAAGCGATTTCATAAACTCTAATGTTTCGTAATGACTATGAAGGTCAAAAGTATCAGCATTTGGTAAATGATAAATAAATGTTGATAATTTTCTTTTTGCTGCAATTTTAGAATCTAACTGTCTAACACTTCCAGCAGCGGCATTTCGTGGATTAGCAAATAACTCTTCTCCATTTTTACTTCTTTCTTCATTCACTGAAAGAAAAGAATCTTTGCTCATATAAATTTCACCACGTACTTCAATATCTAATTTCTGTGGTAATGTAAGAGGTACATCTTTAATCGTTTTTACATTGTGGGTAATATCTTCTCCAACAACTCCATCTCCACGTGTAGCAGCGCGTACCAATTTTCCTTTTTCATATAGCAAAGATACAGATAGTCCATCAATTTTTAATTCACAAACATATTGTGGATTGTGAACTTCTTTTTTTATTCTCTGATCAAAACGAATAATCTCATCTTCATTAAATACATTACTTAAACTAAGCATTGGTCGCTCATGAACAATCTTACTAAATTCTTCTATTACTTCACCACCAACACGATGAGTTGGTGAATTAGGAAGAATAAGTTCTGGATGTTCTTCCTCTAATTCTATTAATTCACGTAAATACTTATCATATTCCGCATCTGTAATCGTTGGTTTATCTAATGTATAGTATTCATAACTTGCTTTATTTAATAATTCTACTAACTCTTTGATACGTTCTTCTATCATGTTATCACCATTATCATTATACACTAAAACAAATTTTTTTACTATCAAACAACAAAAAAAGGTACCAAAGTACCTATAATTTTTTAATAATTCTATCTCTAGAAAATACGATATTCATCTAAATTATCTTCACTTTTATCATCAACATCTAATATTTCTACATCATTTAAATTACGATATTGTGTTCTTTTATTTTTACTATCCATTTGCACTAATAATTCTTTCTTAGTTTTTTGTAATTCATAATTCATATCATTTTGATAACGTTTTAATAAAATATCAAGTGCTTTCATTTGATCTTTTATTTTATCCATTTCATAACTAGGTGTTACTTTTAATAATTCTAACTGTTGATAAATTTTTTCATTATGAGCATGCATCATTTTTTCTAATTTAATCATTTTTTCTTTTACTTGTTCTAACTCTGTATTTGGATAGTGACGAATCGTCATAAATTCTTGTTCAATCATTTTTTGACTAGATAAAAATTGTTGTTCTAATTGTTTAACATGATTTTGTAAATCCGATTGATCGACTTTTTTTGTAACCGTTTTAAACTGTTCCACAAAGAAGCGACTTGTTTTTTCCAGCGCATCTTCCATATCAGTAAACCGTTGTTCCATACTTTTATTTTGTTTTTCTAATTCTTGCTTTAATCGTTCAACTTCTTCTGTCAAAGCAAAAATGTGATCTTTAATTAATGATTGTAATTCATTCCATTTTTCACTAGTAAGAACTGCTTCTGTTTCTTTTTTATCATAATGTTTATTAATTTGATTAAAGGCAAAACCAATAAATAAAAAGAAAATCCATAGTAAAAAAATTCCCATACTTACTTCTAATAAAGATAAAATTTCTTTTCGTTCATATAAAGCATTCCAATTTGTAACATCCAATTTTTTCGTTGAAATCGTATTTAATAATAATGCGAATAAAAATTGGAGTGAGGAAAAACTAACAATATTTAATATTTTAGAATATTTTGTTATTTTATTTGAAAATAGTGTAATAAATAAAACAATTAAATTAATTCCTAAAAATGTAAAATATAAAGATAAACTAGGAAAATAAGCTTTCATAAATAAATCATCAATATATAATGAAATTCCTTTTATCACATAATCTTGATATTGAAAAACTAAAATTCCAAGAAACACAAAGTACAAAATCGGAAAAATTAATTTTACTTGTTTTTTTTCAACATATAAGTGTACAAATAAGCTTGCGCAAATAAAGATAGCAAAAACAAAAAGTAGAACTGTAAATGGTGAGGAAAATAACAATCCAAAAACAATGGATAATTTTTCGAATAACGAAATATTCATAAACTTCCCTCCCTTTTATTCTACTTTTATCTGATTTGCAATATAAACAGTTTGTTCCTTATTATTACCATTGGTACATGTAATTAAAGTAATGGTTGATTTTTTAGGATCACGATAAATTTTGATCGTACCATTTTTTGGTTGCTGATAAATATTAACAATTTCATACGTATAAACTTTATTCTGATATTCTACATATATTTTATCATGTTTTTTTAATTGATACAATTTATTAAAATATGCGATTGAACCTGTTCCAGAATGGGCTGCTAATATAAAATTTCCATTTTTTTCATTAGGCATCGCTACAGGATTTAATATTGTAATATTTTCTTCTACATTATTATGAATTGATTTTGGATCAACGAATCCCCTTTTCAATCCAATTTTAGGTATTTCTAAAATACCAATATATTCATTTGTATATGTTTTGTTGGTATTATTTGCGTTATTTGTAGTACCTTCTTTTACATCTTCACTTCTTTTTTCTTCAATATTTGGAACAGAAGTAATTTCATCATTTGATTCTTCCTGATTTTCTTCTTTTTGATAATATAATTGTTGTCCCATTTTATCAATAACATTTAACTTCTTTTTTTGAATAAATTGATAGCTACATAAGAATACACCAAATAGAACCAGTAAAAAGCCAATTTGAATCAATTGGCTATTACTTCGTTTCTTAGTTATTTTTTGCATGTTTGTAAATTAATCCACTACCTAATGCAATAACTGCTAGACCAACTAATCCAAAGATACTTGAATTATTCATCATAGTATCAGGAACATCAGTAATTTCATCTGGCGTTGGTGTAGGTGTTGGAGTTGGTTCACCTGGAGTAGGTGTAGGTGTTGGTTTTGGTGTTGGCGTAGGAGTTGGTGTTGGAGTTGGAGTTGGATTTGGTTTTTCTGGAAATTGAATTTGTGTAACTTTTGCAGTATAACATAATTCATCAATAATAATTGTTTGATCTCCTACTAATTGATATCCTTCAGGAACAGCTAATATTTTTAATGTATAAGTATCTATTGGTAAATAATTTTTCTTATGAGTTGTTCCATTACTTGTCCAAGAATCCACTACTTGATTTTTTGAATTACGTAATTCAAATTTTACACCAGCAATATGTTTTTTTGTTTTCGCATCAATCGCATTGAATTCTGCTTTTGTGTAATCAGATTCAGATGTTAGTTCATATACTTGATCTTGATCAGTAATAATAATTTCTACATCTTTTGCTGTTACATATCCGGGAGCTGGTTCATTCTCTACTAACATATATCTTCCTGGATCAACAGTAATTTCTTCAACACTACCATCAGTAGTCCATGTTTTGATTACATCCCCTAATGCACTACCAGGTTTTGGTTTGCTAAGTGTCATGGTAGCTCCTTTAATCGCTTTTTCTGTACCAATCTCCACTTTATTTACCTTAATTGTTGCGGCATTTACTCCACTTACACCTACCATAAAAAGCATAATCGGAAGTACAATTGAAACTAATTTCTTCATCTATGCCATCCCTCCTTTATTCTATACCTAAATTATATCACTCCTATTTTCATAATACAATTATTTTTTCATTTTATAATGTCAACCACTGTAAATATTATTTTTTTTGTATAATTTTTTTGTTTTAGAAAATAATATCAATAGTGATTTAAAATAGAAGTTAATATAAGAAACTTACTAGTAAGTTTCTTATATTAGTATGTTCAAAAATGATATATTTATAAGAGAAAAAGAAAAATAATTTTTTTACTTTTCTTTTTGAAGTGCACGATATGTAAAACTAAATAAAGCAATTCCCAAACAGAAAGCTCCTACCCAAAAAATTGGATTACTAAATGGATCTCCCATATTATCTTTCATAAAATTTTTAAAATTTTCAAGTAACTTATTAAATTCATCAATAATATTAAATAAAATTAACATATTCTATCCTACCTTTCTAATACTTTTATGTCCTTTCATTAATTTTTTTATTCCATACGGATGAGCAAATGCAATTGTCAAGATGGATTTATCTACACCAACTACAACACCTGTACCAAACGTATCGTGAATAATTTTACTACCAACTTCATAAGTTGCATTTTTATCAATATTACTAGTTGATACCTGTGAAATTGGTTTTAATCCAGTTTTTTCTTCAAAACATAATTCAAGATAATCTGGATTTATTTCACCGATAAATCTACTTGGTGGATTGACACTATCCATTCCATAAATTGTTCTTCTTCTAGCGTTTAATATCCACAAACTTTTTTTTGCTCTCGTAATTGCTACATAACAAAGCCTTCTCTCTTCTTCTAATCCATCTGCTTCTAAAAAAGAATTATTGTGTGGAAAAATTCCTTCCTCTAAACCAATTAAAAATACATGATCGAATTCTAGTCCCTTAGCAGAATGAATCGTCATCAATGTTACCACGTGTGTATTATCTTTATGTTCTTCGACATCGGCAACTAAACTAATTTCCGCAAGGAATTCTTCTAACGAAATAATTCCATTTTTTTCTTCGAAATTTTTTGTAATAGATTTAAATTCCTCTAAGTTTTCTAATCGAATATCTGCTTCAATTGATTTTTCATTTTCTAACTCCTGTCGCATTCCACTTTTTTCTAGTACAGCATCAACAAGTTCCGTTAATGATAAGTTTTCACTTTCTTTCGTAAGTTCTTCAATTACTTTTTTATAAGCAAGTTCTTTTCCACTATCAATCGCATCATATAAACTTGTATGATTTTGATTTGCTTTGATTGTTAATGTTTCAATTGACTTCGTACCAATTCCTCTTTTTGGTGTATTAATCGTACGTAATAAACTAATATCATCATAATGATTATAAATAACTTTTAAATAAGCTATCAAATCTTTAATTTCTTTTCGATTATAGAAATAAAAACTTCCTACTACTTTATATGGAATATTAGCTTGTAATAAAGATTCTTCCATATTTCGCGATTGTGCATTCGTACGATATAAAACCGCAATATCTTCTGGATTTGTTCCATTTTCTAATAGAGTTTCAATTTCTTTTCTAACATAATATGCTTCTTCTTTTTCATCACTAGCACGATAATATTTTATTTTTAATCCATCTTCGTTATTTGTCCAAAGTTTTTTATCTTTTCTTTCTTTATTATTCTGAATCACACTATTCGCAGCATTTAAAATCGTTTTTGTAGAACGATAATTTTCCTCTAGCATGATTACTTTTGGATGCTCATAATCTTTTTCAAAATTCAAAATATTTCTAAAGTTAGCTCCGCGGAAAGAATAAATACTCTGATCATTATCCCCAACCACACAAATATTTTTATATTTCGCACTAATTAGTTTAATTAATAAATACTGTGCATGATTTGTATCTTGATATTCATCTACTAAAACATATTTAAATCGTTCTTGGTATGATTTTAATACTTCAGGATATTTTGTAAACAACTCTAGTGGAAGCATTAACAAATCATCAAAATCTACAGAATTATTTAAAAGAAGTTTTTCTTGATATTTCTTATAAACAGTGGCCACTACATCTTCAAATTCTGTCATAGCAATTCTATCATAATGTTTTGGATCAACTAGTTCATTTTTCGCACTACTAATTTTGTTACGAACCGCTCTTGGATTATACTGTTTTGGATCTAGATTCATTTCTTTCATAATTTTTTTAATAATCGTTAATGAATCATCGCTATCTAAAATGGTAAAATTTTCTTTATATCCTAATTCTTGATAGTGTTCTCTTAAAATAAGTAAACCAAACGAGTGAAAAGTAGAAATCTGGATTTGAAAACCAACTGGCCCAAGCATACCTATAATTCTCTCTTTCATTTCTTTTGCAGCTTTATTTGTAAAAGTAATTGCTAAAATAGAATCTGGAGAAATGCCCAGTTCTTCGATCAAATAAGCAACTCTCGTTGTTAAGACCCTTGTTTTTCCACTTCCTGCTCCAGCAAGTACTAAAAGAGGACCTTCTGTTGTTGTTACGGCTTCTTTTTGTTCTCGATTTAAAGTATCTATATTCATGATTCGCCCCCTATCTTCTTAATCATTGTATCATAATTTGTAATAGAAGAAAACGCGAACATAAAAAAAGATTAATGTTTGATTAATCTTTTTTCTAACAAAGATACAGCATAATACATGACTGTTGCAACAATACATAAAATAATAACTCCACTCATCACTAAGTCAAGTTTAAAAACTTGAGAACCATATAAAATGAGATAACCAATTCCTGATTTTGAAACTAAAAATTCTCCCATGATAACTCCAATTAAAGACATACTGATATTAATTTTAAGAGCACTAACAATTGTTGATATATTACTTGGTAAAACTAATTTAAAAAAGGTTTGTGCTTTTGTAGCACGAAAAGATTTTAATAATTTTAACTTATTCGCATCTGTTTCTTGAAAACTTTGATAAACATTCATAATTGTAATAATGAGTGATATTAATAAAGCCATAATAATGATAGAATTCATACCAGCTCCAGCCCAAATTATAATGATAGGTCCAAGTGCAACTTTTGGTAAACTATTGATGATTGTTAAGTAAGGATCTAATACTTTTGCAATAAAAGGATTCCACCATAGAAAAGTTGCAATTAAGATTCCAAATATGGTTGCAAGTCCAAAACTAAGTAACGTTTCATAAACAGTAATTCCGATATGTTGCCATAAATTATTTGTCTGATGTAAATGAATAATTGTTGATATTATTTCTGATGGTGAAGATGAAATAAATGAGTTAATCACTCCTGTTTTTGCACAAAATTCCCATAACAATAAAGCAACGATAATGAGTAATAGTTGTACAGTTAAAACAAATATTTTGTTACGTCTAATTTTTTTTAAATATATTTGATGTTCTAAACTAGGCATGATAATCAATCTCCTTCCAAATTAAATCATAATAAGAAGAAAATTCTTTACACTTACGATTTTCAATTGGAGTAGACGCACCAGTCAATTCAATCTTTTGTATTTTTTTAATCGTCGCAGGTCTTTTCGATAATATAACCACTCGATCAGACATGGAGATTGCTTCTGCTAAATCATGTGTTACCATAATCGCACTTTTACGTTCTTTCTTAATAATTTTATAAACGTCATCAGATACAGCCAAACGAGTTTGATAATCTAAAGCGGAAAATGGCTCATCTAAAAGCAAAATATCAGGCTTGGTCGCTAAAGTCCTAATTAAAGCAACCCTCTGTCGCATTCCTCCAGATAAACTAGATGGATAGCTATGAATAAATTCTTTTAAACCATAAGTTTCTAATAAATGTAGTACATATTCTTTATTTTCTTTTGTCAAACTGTGATTAATTTCTAATCCAAGTAGACAGTTTTCTAAAATTGTTTTCCATTCAAACAAACTATCTTCTTGTAACATATATCCAACTTTTTTATTTCCAATAAAGGTTATCTCTCCAGCTGATTTTTTTTCTAATCCACATAAAATAGATAAAATTGTTGATTTACCACAACCACTTGGTCCCACAATTCCAACAAATTCACCATCTAACAAAGAAAAAGAAAAATCATCTACAGCAAGTGTTTCTCCTTGCTTTGTATGATATATTTTTCTTAGGTTTTTAATATTTAATATTTCTTTCATTATTTACTCATATAAGTTGTATCAACTAATTTGTTATATGGTGCTCGTTTCTCTAAGGAACCTGAATATTCCATAATTTCTTGGATATGATTAAAATCTTTTTCGCTGATATAAGTTGTTTGATACCAAGAATCATTCTCTTTATAACGTTTTACAATCTTTTCTAAATCGTTCATTGAAGTATCTGGAAAATAATCAATGATTACTTCGGCAATTTCTTTTACAGAATGTTCTTGAACATATTTTAAACCACGATCAATCGCTTTTGTATATCCTTTTATGACATCTGGATTTTCTTTAATATAACTTTTTCTAGCATTATATGCAGTATATGGTACCGTTCCTCCAAGTTCTCCTAATGACGCTACAACATATCCATATCCTTGTTGTTCTAATGCCAATGCTTGTGGTTCAAATAAATTAACAAAATCTCCAGTTCCACCAATAAAAGCCCCACTCATAGAAGCAAAGTCGATACTAGTATCTACATTTACATCTTTCTTAGGATCAATACCATTTTGACCAAGTGCCCATTCAAATGTCATGACTGGCATACCACCCCACCGGTATTAAAACTTATAATGTGAAAAAACATTGAAAAATAAGGAAAGGTAAAACACATTAACATATAAGTTTTGTAAAAATGGTGGAAATATGAGTAAAAGTAAATTAGGAATATCAAGTTTTGATTTAAATATGAGATTTAAAGATAAAGAAGAAGCAATAAGATATGCCAAGAGGTTAAAAGAGTTCATTAGATATATTTGTAAGAAAAAAGCAAATAATGGTTGGTCGGCTGAAGCAATGATTTGTGTTAGTAATAAAAAAGGTAATAGCACAATGTTATATTATGAACATAATGGCAAAGTTGGTAGACCTAGAAAAGTTATGGATAAATATTATAGTGTTAATGAAGATATAAATGTTGAATGGCATTTGCATATTTTATTAGTATCAAAGCCAATGTATGCTTTTAGAGAAGAAATAAAAAAATATATTGATAAGAACTGGAATGAGTTAAAAATAGAAAAAGAGCCTTTTGATTATGGAAAAATAAAAGACAAGAGTAAAATATATAAAAAAGATACAAATATAAATAAAGCAGAATATTTTATAAATCAAGCAGATGAAATATTATTTTGTAATTATAATTATACGGGCGAAGAAAGAATACCAAAGGGTTATAGTCTAAAAGATTTATATAAAGCATATATGAAAGCAAGAACAGCATTAAAATATTGTAGAACAATTGGAACTAAAAAGAGATTAGAACTTGAAGATAAATATTATAAGATTAAAAATTTTTATTGGAAATTAACTGAAGAGCAAGATAAGAAAGTTGTTGATAAATTTATAAAACAAGTTCAATTAGATAAGATAGCCAGTAATTATGAAAGAATGAAAAATAATAAAGTACAGGAAAATGAAAGTTTAAAATGTCCTCATCATCAAGAAAATATATGGTTTTAAAAGAAAAATGATAGTAAAAATAACTATCATATAATAAACAGCAAATAACAATTATAATTAATTAGATAATAATCATTGTATTAGTATGATTTAATCAGCATATAAAAGAGATAATAAGTAAAGAGTATTATTATATAGTTTTAAAATTAAAGGTGTTAAAGACCATATTAAAACAAGAATATAAGAAAAGAAATGACTATATAATTAGTCATTAAGTCCATCAATGTATGCTTCTGCTTTTGCTTTATCAACAGAAGATAATTTATGTATTTTATTTAAAAGCATAAAATCTTCATCAGTTATATTGTTAGGTTTAATGCTATCTATTGGCATATCATATTTAGTACGACATAATATGTAGTCAATAGATGTATTGTAATAATCTGCTAATTTAATAAGCATATCAGAACTAGGAAATACTCTCCCTGTTTCATATGAAGAAATAGTCTCTTGAGTAATATTTAAATCCATAGCAACTTTGGTTTGTAGTAAGTTTTTATTATTACGAATTTGTTTAAGGTTGTTTTGCATATAAGATACCTCCTAATAATATTTTAAAATTATTAAATTTGAGTGATAGTAATATTAGTTATACTTATATGCTTAAAATTATATATTTTGTGTTATAATGTTCTTATAGATAAACTATAAGGAGCATAGAGAATGAGTAGTATTGATTTTGATATGGATTTAATAGTTAATAAACTAAAACAAAAAAGAAAAGTATTTGTTTCAGAGGCAGACTTTCAATTAGAATTGGCTTGGGTTATAAAAGAAAATTACCCTGATGCAAAGATAAGATTAGAGTATCCACCTAGTTTTGATTTAAATATGCACATTGATATATTAGTGGTTATTGATAATAAGTGGTATCCTATTGAATTAAAATATAAGACAAAAGGTTGTAAGAAAATTATTGATGATGAAATATTTAATTTAAAAAATCATGGTGCAAAAGATGTTAATAGTTATTTGTATTTAAAAGATATAATGAGAATAGAAAAAGTAAGAAATAATATTAATAATTTTGGAAATGGTTATACAATGTTTATAACTAATGATTTAAGTTATATGAAGAAACCATTAAAAGATAATTGTGTATATAGCGAATTTTCATTAGAAGATAGAATTGTTAAAAAAGGTAAAATGTTTTGGAGCAAAAATGCAAGTAAAGGAACAATGAAAAATTGCGAAGAACCTATTATTCTTAATGATAGTTATAACATAAATTGGAAATGTTATAGTAAGTTAGATAATGAGAATACTGGTACATTTATGTATGTAATTAATGAAATAAAGAATAATTAGTTAATTAAACGAGTAATAATGGTTAATAATTGTTGTGATAATAAAATAATGTTGTTTTATTATTAAAAGCGAATTATGGGCGAAATAAACAGAAATTATTGATATAATAAAGTTAAGGTGTTTGTTATGGGAAAGTTAAATATTGTAAGTGGAAATATATTTGATTATTTAGAGGGTAAAGATTTAATAGTTAATAGTGCTAACCAATATATGATTTGTGGTAGTGGTGTTTGTGGTGCAATATATAAAAAGGCTAATAAAGAATTATTAGAAGATTATTGTAAAAAACATTATTCAGATAATATGAAAGTAAATGAAGTTAGATTTAGTCCTGGTTTTGATTTGGGTATAGATATATTACATATTTATTGTCCTAAATATTATGAATATAAAGAACATAGATTGGCAATAGATGATTTATTAGAAAGTTATTATCGAATTATAATCAAAGCAAAGACAAATATGTATAAAAGTATTATCAGTGTTAGTTTAGGAACTGGGGTACATGGTTATAAACATAATGATGTGGCAAAAAAAGTTATAGAATTATTAAATTATTTAGTTCTAAAATATAATATTGATTTTACTTTAGTATTACCTGATGAAGAAATAATGAAATTGTATAAATAATATTTTATATAATTTTAACAAAACCCTGGACTTATTTTATTATGTTTGGTATTATATATATAGGTGGTGATTATATGAAAAAACCAATAGCAATTGATTTATTTTGTGGTGCAGGTGGAATGAGTGAAGGAATGCTCCAAGCAGGATTTCATATAATTTATTCAAATGATATTAGTAAAGATGCAATGAAAACATATATTCATCGTCATGAGCAATTAGGTTTATACCATAAAAAAAATACCTTTGAGTCTTGCAAAGACATTAGAGAATTAGATGCTAAAGAAATATTTGCTTCAATTGCAGAAATTGATGAATATAAAAACAAAACAAATATAACAATAGATGCTATTTTTGGTGGTCCTCCTTGTCAAGGATTTAGCCGAGCAGGGAAAAGAAATGCAGAAGATCCAAGAAACAAATTATTTAAAGAATACATAAGAGTAATAAATGATGTAAGACCAAAATATGTTGTTATGGAAAATGTTGAAGGGTTTCTTGATACAGTTTTTGAGGGATTTATAGGTTTAGATGGGGAACAATATAAGAAAGATAAAGCTCCATCAATTCTTATAAATGAGTTTAAAAAAATTGGATATAATACTATTGGACCTAAACTATTAAATGCTTCTGATTATGGGGTTCCTCAAAATAGGAAAAGAATGATATTTATAGCATTTCTACCTAGTTGTGCAGAACCAAAATTTCCAAGTCCATTAAAAGCAAAAAAAGTAACTTTAAAAGATGCTATTTATGATTTGATTAACATTGATAAAGTTAGTTCGTTCGCTGAAGAATGTAAATATGGAAGAACTAAAAGAATAGATGGAAATAATGTTGATTATGATAATTCAAAAGTATTAAATAATGAAATGTCTTCGCATACAAAATTAATTTCAGAAAGATTTTCGTTATATAATGAGGGAGAAACAACTTTTGATTTAAGAAAAAGAATACAAACATCTGGGATTGATTTAACCGAAAAAAATGCAATTATTCAAGATTTGCTTAAAAAATATTCAACTGATGAAAAAGGAATAATTAAAATGTTTAAAGAAAAAGAATTAACAGATGAAGATATAAATAATCTCTTAACAAAAAAAGGAATCAGAAAGAAATTAAAATATAGTATACCATCTCCAACAATGGTAACTCTCCCAGATGATTTTATTCATCCAACTGAAAACAGAACGTTAACTGTACGAGAAATGGCAAGAATACAATCTTTTGATGATAGTTTTGAATTTTTAGGTAAAAGAACAACAGGTGGTCCAAGAAGAAAACTTGAAGTTCCACAGTATACACAAGTTGGGAATGCTGTACCACCACTTTTAGCAAAAGCAATTGCTAATGAAATATTGAAAGCATTAAACGGAAAAAAATAGGTTACTAATTATAGTAACCTTTTTATATTTTGAAATATTTATACTTTGTATCTATTTGTCTAAGTTCTTCACCTAAAACAATTCTTGGATTTATATGTTGATTTGTATAGAAAACTCGAGATGGTAGTTCTCCTAATGATTGGGCAACTCCAGATTTTGTTCTATTTCCCCAATAAACACCACCAGAAAGATTAGAAACTCTTTTTACAGCAACTGAATTTGTTGTTAGTCTATCAGTATTTACTGTAGGGACTGTAGCAAAAGAATAAGTAAATCTTCTGCAGTCTTTAATTGAAAAGTTATTTCGTCCAATTGTAATATTATTATTTTCAAAAGTTCTAACCTTATATATCATATCCCATAGCATTGGTATTTGTGCATTGTCATTCCAATTTGTTTTGCATTGAATAATATTAATTTCTATTTTGTCAAAGTTTTGTGTAATAAAATTATTAATATTAGTTAAAATTGATGCTCCTTCTTCTTCAATATATTGACTTTCACTATCATCTGGGAATGTTATAGCAACAATATCAGCTTCCGTATTTGAAATAAAACTACCATAATTTACAGTTATTGCATCCTTTATAGTTTGAGGTAATAAATTAACTACCGGTCTTACTACAACAGTTCTTGTTCCTATAGAACATAAATTAAGATACCAACAGACTAAATTCTCCCATATAGTTCCACCAGAAGATACAGCAGATTGGCTTCTACCAGCACTTGTTGACCTAAATATATCGCTTAAGTTAGCACCTAACTCGGTTAATTCATTAACACTTTTACTCCTAATTCTTCTTCCGATTCTTTCTTTCCATGTTGGCCATACTGTTGCAAAAGATTGAACAGTAAATAAATTATCAATTGCAAGTTTTCTATATTCTTCAATTAATTCGCTCATAAATCTCACCTCGATTTAATTATAACACAATTTTTTGTTTTTTGATATTTGTTGTAAGTAATTTGCTTTCTTAAAAAAATATTCATAGTACCAAAGTCCTCTTTTAATGATATAATGTTATTGGTGAAGTATTATGCTGTATAAAAGTATTTTTGGAAGAAAGCCTAAAAAAGAAAATAAGAAAGAGTTTTGTCAAAGAATTGTTGAACTATTAAATCATATTGAGTATGTTAGTGATGGAAGCATATATAGTAATGGATTTTATATGATAAATGATATGTTTAGATTTAGTAATTTAAATAATGGATATGTTGATATAGATGATTTATTAAATGAAAGTGATGAATCTTTTGAAAACATATTTGATTTATGCAATTCAAATAATTATGAAATTACCGAAGAAGAAATATTAATTAATATAGACATAATTGTTAATTGTTTATTTAATTTTAAAGATAATAATAATAGATATTTTTATAACAAGGAAAAAGCATTTGAAATTGTAGATATTATTGCGAGAGCAATAAAAGAATATTTGTTGGGCTACGGTTATGTATTAAGATATGATGAAGAAAAAGAACAATTTTTTATCGTAGAAAATGATATTGCTATTGACCTTGATGAAATAGATGATATGAAATTAAAAAGTGAAATCATTAATTATTATGATTATAAAAATGTTGATGACTTGGAAGAAAAGAAAAAAGTTATATTTTCTTTAATTAGTAAATTAGAAAGTAGAAAAAATGATATTAGTAAAATAATGGGAAATAAAATTGCTGATATGTTTAGTAATTATGCTAATAATTTTAATTTAAGACATAATAATGTAGATGAAAATTATAAAAAATATTACAATAAACAAATAGCCGATATGAATGAAGAAGAAATCTTAAAATGGTGGAATTATATTTTTGCTTTTATGATAAATGTATATTTGAATTTAAATAAATTAAAAGATGTTAATATAAATGATAGCTATAAGTGATAATTAAAAATGTGTACTTTTATAAAGATTTAATTTTAATAAGAATTAAGTTTTTTTTTATTTATAAATGTGTAGAAATCAATTTATAAATCTTTAAAAAGTTTTTTTCACATTTTTAAAGAAAAACCTTTTAAGAACGAAGTAAGTATCATATAATTAATCTTCATATGGTAAGGAGGTGGCATAAAGTGAAAGAAGAAGCATTAAGAAAAATTGTATCTTCAATATGTGATGATTATATTGATACACTTTTAACTGGTATAGAAGAAAATGAGAAGGATTTTCCCTATACTCTTGCTTGTGCTAATTTTATTAGTGAGTTAAAAGCAAAAAATATCATTGTTAATTTATATACAACATTTGATATGCAAATTGTAGATATGATATATAGAGAAACAAGCAATTATTTAGCAAGGTAGGTACTATATGAAAAATAAAATATTTGGTTATGTTAGAGTTAGTAGTAAAGAGCAAAACGAAGATAGACAACTTATTGCTTTCAAAGAATTTGGTATTAATGAAAGAGATATTTATATAGACAAACAAAGTGGAAAAGATTTTAACCGAGAACAATATAATGTTCTAAAACATATATTAAGGGAAAATGATGTTTTAGTTATTAAGAGTATTGATAGATTAGGTAGAAATTATAATATGATTATTGATGAGTGGAAAGACATTACAAAAAATATTAAAGCCGATATAGTTGTATTAGATATGCCATTATTAGATACTAGGAATAATAAAGACTTATTAGGAACATTTATTAGTGATTTAATTTTACAAATATTATCTTATGTGGCAGAACAAGAAAGAACTTTTATTAGGCAAAGGCAAAAAGAAGGTATCGCAGCAGCAAAGAATAATAATGTTAAGTTTGGCAGACCCAGAATAGAAAAACCACAAAATTTTGATATTGTGGTTCATAAATGGAAGAATAAAGAAATAAAAACCAAAGAAGCAATAGAAATGCTAGGACTAAAATCTAATACATTTTATAATTTAGTTAAAGAATAGTTTTATTTATTAGAGTGTAAAAAGTTATCAACATAGTTTTCAAAATCAGTCATATTTAGTTTTTTAATACACTCTTTTTTTATTATATTTTTTTCATAGTTATAATTATCAATATCATATTTATTAGGATAATTATGTAAATATTTTAATAGTTTTTCATCTTTCCTAGTAGCAATTTTATATTGTTTTGACTGATAAAGTAAATTAACAGCATTCTCACATATAGTTTGTTTACCATAAACAAAAGTCATTCTATAACAATATCTTTTGTTAGGTTTATTAGTAGCATAATATTTATTACATAATTCACATTTTTTAATGTAATATGAAATATTGGAAGAAAATAAGCAATCTAAAAGCATATAAAGTAGTTCTATATCATTTTCATAGGTTCCCTCTTTATGAATAGTTAAATCAAAAGATCCACCATTATTTTTTTTTACTTGTGCCTCTAATAAGTTGATGTAAGCATTTTTATTTTTAGGTAATGCCAATTCTTTATCCCAAAAAACTAATTCTTTATCTTTCTTATTTTCTGCGTAATGCATGATTATATTAGCTTCGTTAGATAATCGTACATTATGCCTTGTTATTCTTTTACTAATTGGTGGAATTGATATATTATGAGTTACTATAAAAGTAAAATAAGAATCCTTATCAATTTTATCTTTTCCTAGTTTTAATGAATAATTATAAATCATATCAAGTTCTTCCTTTGCAGAAGAAGATAAATTATCAAAATAAGTAATAGTATCATGTATTTTCATATTGCTATCATTTACTTTATAACCAAATGAAATATATGGTCTGTCCTTTTTATTTGTACTTAATTCCTCGCTATATCTAAAATAATACATATTAATCTCTCACTTTCAAAAAAATTTTCTTTATTTTATCATATGTCGGACAGTTTTTCAAAAAATATATTTAAAAAATTCCTTATAACTTATTTTCTTTTTTGTTATCCTTTTATTGCAAACGGAAATTATAAATATTTTTTCCTAGGATATAATTTTTGTTTAGCATAAGAAAGTGAGGATATTTTTATGAAAATAAAAAATAAAGAAAGTGTTATAATTTTATCTTATTATAATGAAGAAAATTTAGAATTGAGTATAAATATAGAAGAAAAACTTAAAGAATATTGTGAGTATAGGAACTATAAAGTAGCAGAGATTATTAGAAAAGTTTATCATAATGATATTAAAACAATTCTTGATGATGTAATTTCTATAAATCCCGATGGCATAAATAAATTAATTATTTATGATATTAATGATATGGCAAGTTGTGATAAAGAAGTAGTCATGTTTGAAGCAATATTTGATATTGTTAACATAGAATTGGAAACAATTAAACAAGGTGTTATTGGTAAAAATTTGAAATCTAATTGTATCTTAATTGATGATAATATTTTAGAACAAAATAAACAATTCATTATTTGTGAAGATACACCATTTTAATAAATAATTAGATTTAATCATAAATTTTATTGGGTGATTAAAGTATGAAGATAGTAAATATCTTTAACGAAAACGGAAAAACACTACAACAAATAATGGAAGAATTTTTAGTTGATTATTGCCTTGAAATTGGCTTTTTCAAAAAATAATCTTATAATAAATTTGTTAATGTGTTTTACCAAGAAAGGAGTAGAAATTTGAAAAGTAAAACATATAACTGTGCTTTATATATTAGACTATCTCGTGAAGATGGTGATAATATGGAAAGTGAAAGTATAAAAAATCAAAGAGACTTAATTCATATGTTTTTAGAAAGAACAGATGAAAAATTAAGATACATTGATGAATATGTCGATGATGGCTTTACTGGTTCTAATTTCGATAGACCTTCTTGGAAAAAACTATTAAACGATATAGATAGTGGTAAAGTTGATACTATTATTACCAAAGATTTATCCCGTATGGGCAGAGACTATATCTCAATGGGGGAATATATTGAAAGAATATTCCCCGAAAGAGGTATAAGATATATTGCTATCAATGATGATATAGATACATTATATGAAACCCCAGGATTAGAGTTTTTGCAATTTAAATTGATGTTCAATGATTATTATTTAAAAGATACATCAAAGAAGATAAGAAAAATTGTAAGAGCAAAAAAAGAGAAAGGACAATTTTTAGGTTGGAAGGCAGTATATGGCTATAAAAAAGACCCTAATGATAAACATAAGTTAATTGTTGATGAAGAAGTAAGACCTATAATAGAAAGAATTTTTAATTTGGCATTGGATGGTAAAAGTCCAAGACAAATAGCAAATATTTTTTCTGATGAGAAAATACCAACTCCAAGTGTTTATGCTAACTTAAATCGTGGTTTAAAATCAACTGCTTATGAATTATGGTGTCCTAGAACTATTGAAGAAATGCTTACTAATGAAACATACATCGGAAATCTTACCCAAGGTAGAAGAAAAAAGTTAAATTATAAATCTAAAAAAGAAATTAGAACACCTAAAGAAGATTGGATAATTACTGAAAATACCCATGAGGCAATTATAGATAAAGAGACTTTTTATACAGTTCAAGAATTGTTAAAGAAAAATAAGAATAAAGCAAATAGTAAAAATATGAAATTATTAAGTGGCTTTATGAGGTGTAAAGAATGTGGTCATGCCATAGGTATAAATAAAAGTAGTGATGGTAAAAGAGCATATTGTTGTTGTACTTATTATGTATCACATAGTAAATATGGTTTATGTACTCCACATTCTTGCAACTATGATAAATTAGAAAAATTAGTTTTAGATAATATAAGAGATATGTGTGAGAAATATGTTGATAGTTCAACTTTTAAAGATAAGGTAGAACAAAGTAAAAAGCAAAATGATATTAGAGTTAAATTACAAAATGACATTAATGTATTGGGTAAGAAGATTACTAATAATCTAATATACATTGATAAGATATATGAAGATAAGTTAAAAGGTAATATTGATTTAGAAATGTTTAATCGCTTATCTTTAAAGTATAAAGAGGAAGTAGAACTATTTAAAAATAAGAAATTAGAATTAGAAGAAGAACTTAATAATATAGGCACAACTGAAACAGTAAAAGAAAAAGAAGATACATTAAAAAAGATAAAGGAATATTTATCTTTTACTAAACCTAATAGAAATCTATTAGTTAATTTAATTGATGAAATATTAATAAGTGAAGATAAGACAATAGAAATACATTATAAATTTAAGTTAAACTAATATTATAAGTTTAATAACCGATGAACTAATCGCCATTAAAACTTATAATAAATTTTTCAAAGAAATTTTATTATAAGTTTATCATCCGATGTCCTTTTCGTCCGGCAATCACTCGTTTCCCTTTCATATCACTTAATTTAAAATCATCATATTTTTCTCTCGAAACGATAAAACTTCCATCTTTTTTTGTTAAACCTGCAAATGTTACTAAATAATCTTTTTCTCCTCCATTATATACATAAATTGTTGCTTCACTACCACATAGTCCAATATTTACATCTCCTGATAATACTGCAGCAGTTACTTTGTCAGCACCTGGTACCAAGTTAATCTCTACATCTAATCCTTCCTCTTCAAAATAACCTAATGAATGTGCTACATACTGAGGTGCGTAAAAAACACTATGTGTTACTTCTGCAACTTTTACCTTCTTCAAATTCGTATCTTTTCGATTACCAATTGTAAAGAAAGTAGCTATGATAATTACAATCAATACCAATATTGAAATAATAATCTTTTTCAAAATTTCCCCTCCTATTTCACTAATTAATATATGTTATGATAAAAATATGGTATAGGCTATTCTGTTAGTTTTATTTTCCTAATATTTTATTATTACTTGCCTATTTCTGGATAAGGCAATCGCTTAAAAAATAATAAAGAAATAGTGTATAATTAAATCAAGGTAGAAAGAGGGTTTAATTATGAACTTATTTGAAAGATTTGAAGTGTTAGAAGATCCAAGAGATACAAGAGGAAAA
>CALVRW010000022.1 GCA_944358795.1 uncultured Bacilli bacterium
GAAATAATAAATCAGAATTCCTTAATTGAATAATTAAATTTTTGACTTAACTTGGGGTAAGGGGAAGTCTGCACTTTTTTAGGTATTTCCGTAAAATAAATTTAGTTTTATTTTTCAGATTATCACCTATTTCATTATAGACTAAAATTCTGAAAAATACTAGATAACAATCGGTATTTTGTTGACGAAGAAGAAAAAAATTTATATAATATAAAGGTATTTGATAGAAAGAAGGAAGAAGATGGCAGGAAAGAAACATGACGATAGAGAAAAAGTAAAACAACAAGATATTGCAGATATCTTTACGACATCTCCAAATAAAGATAAAAAAGAAAAAATAAAACAACCTAAGAAACATAACAAAAAAGAACATAAAAAAGAACAAAATAAAAAAGAAGAAAACAAAGAAAAACATATTAAAGTGGCAAAAAAAGAAGAAGAAAAACCAGTTCAACAAGAAAAAAATGAAACAATGAAAGAAAAAATTGATAAAACATTAACAACTGATACAGTTACAACAAAACAACTTAGAATCAGTATTATCATAATTCTTGTAATTATTATTTTTGCCCTTATTTTAATTAATAGTCGTATTCATCGTATTGAACAAATGATTAAACCAACAGAACCAGTTACTTATTATGTAAATCCAAAAACAATTTTTTTTGGTGATTCTATTACAAGTCGTTATGATTTAAATAAATATTTTGAAAATAGTAATTATATAAATAAGGGAATTGGTGGCGAAAAAACAAAAGATTTACTAGGACGAATGAAAGAAAGTATCTATGATTATAATCCACAAAGAGTTGTATTGTTAATCGGAACAAATGATATTAACAAAGATGTACCTTTAGATGAAATTGCTAGTAATATCTCCCTTATTATTAAAAAGATTCAAAAAAATAATTCTCAAACAGAAATATTTGTAGAATCAGTATTACCAGTAAATGGAAATGGTGATCATGATAAAATTGATTTAGATATCGTTGGAAATCGTAACAACAAAGATATTCAGAAATTAAATGAAATGATTCGTTTAGTTTGTGAAAAAACAGGGGTTACTTATATTGATGCCTATGATGAATTTACTGATAAAAATGGTGATTTAAAAGTTGAATATACTGTAGAAGGACTTCATTTAAGTGATGCTGGATATCAACAACAAACAGAAGTAATTAATGAAGCATTTAGAAAAGCAGATGAGCAAAAAGAAGCATTAAAAAATAGTAGAAATTAATTCTACTATTTTTCTTTATGTTCTTTATTTTCTTTGTTGAATGCTTGTTTACGAGATAGATTTAATCTTCCGCGATTATCATATCCTAGGGATTTTACAATAATTTCATCCCCTACTTTTACAACATCCCCGGCTTTTTCTACTCTCGTTTGATCTAATTGTGATACGTGAACAAGTCCTTCACATCCAGGCCATAGTTCAACAAAGCATCCAAAATCTTCTACTTTTACTACTTTACCAGTATAAATCTTATTTTTTTCTACTTCTCTTGTTAAACTTTCAATACGAGCTTTTGTACGATTAATTACATCTTGATCAGTGTGATAGATAATAACTCTTCCATCATCTTCTAAATCTACTTTTACTGCTTTTACATCATTTACTGATGTTACATTACTTTCTTCACAAATAATCTTCGTGATCATTTCTCCACCACGACCAATTACGTCTTTAATCTTATCAGGATTAATCATAAAGGTACATGTTTTTGGTGCATATTTGCTTACTTCTTTACGTGGTTCTGCAATTTGTTTTGTAATCACATCTAATATTTCCATTCTTGCTTGTTTTGCTTGATCTAATGCTTGTTTTAATATTTCTTTGGTGATTCCCTTAATCTTAATATCCATTTGTAATGCACAAATACCATCTTTTGTTCCAGCAACTTTAAAATCCATATCTCCTAAATGATCTTCCATACCTTGGATATCCGTTAAGATTGTATAATCATCACCATCTGTAATTAATCCCATCGCAATTCCAGCAACTGGTGCTTTAATTGGTACTCCAGCAGCCATAAGCGCCATACATCCAGCACAAATACTTGCTTGGCTAGAAGAACCATTACTTTCTAGAATTTCACTTACAACACGGATGGTATATGGGAATTCTTCTTCCGATGGAATTACTTGTAATAATGCTCTTTCTCCAAGTGCTCCATGACCAATTTCTCTTCTACCAGGTGCTCCATAACGTCCTGTTTCTCCTACTGAGAATTGTGGGAAGTTATAATGAAGCATAAATCTTTTTTCATCTTCTGGTGTAAGTCCATCTAAGATTTGATGTTCTCCAAGTGCTCCTAGTGTAACAATTGATAAACTTTGTGTTTGCCCACGTGTAAATAAAGCGGAACCATGTGTTCTTGGAAGTAAATCGATTGCTGTTGATAAAGGTCTAATTTCTGTCATCGCACGACCATCAGCACGTGTTTTTTCTTTTACAACAATTTTTCTAAAGATTTCATATTCAATTTCTTCTAATACTAATTTTACTTTCGTTAATAATTCTTTTAATTCTGCTTCTTTTAATCCTTCATTCTCTGTTTCATATTTATTAACAACATCTTCTTTAATTTGATCAATAGCTGCATATTTTTCTAATTTATCTTTAATACGCATTGCTTGATCTAATTTTTCACTCGCAAGATTTCTAATTTCTTCTTTTAGTTCATCACTAATTTCTAATGTTTCATATTCCATCATTGGAAGTCCAACTTCTTTAATAATATCTTCTTGGAATGCTACTAACTCTTTAATTGCTTCATGACCAAACATTAATGCTTCTAACATGTCTTCTTCACTTACTTCTTTACTTCCAGCTTCTACCATGTTAATCGCATATTTTGTACCTGCTACAGTAAGATCAATATCTGATACTTCCATTTGTTCTGTTGTTGGATTAATGACAAATTCGCCATTTACACGTCCAACTTTTACTCCAGCAATTGGTCCATCAAATGGTGCTCCACTAATACAAGTTGCTAAAGAAGATCCAAACATTGCTGTCATTTCTGGAGAATTATCTTGATCAACTGATAATACAGTATTAACAATTTGTACTTCATGTTTAAAGTCTTCTTTAAACATTGGACGCATTGGTCTATCGATCATACGAGCGGCTAGTGTTGCATTATCTGTAGGTCTACCTTCTCTTTTAATAAATCCACCTGGGATCTTTCCTACTGAGTATAATTTTTCTTGATATAATACCATAAGTGGAAAGAAATCAGCTAAAACATTCACGTTTTTAGAAATAACAGTTGTACTAAGTACTACTGTATCTCCATAACGAACTAGAACTGCACCTGTTGCTTGTTTTGCTAGTTCTCCATGTTCTACAACTAATTTTCTTCCTCTAAAATCTAATTCAAATACTTTTTTCATATGTACCTCCTCAATATTCCATAAGAAAGGCACTCAAAAAAAGGAGTGCCTGTTGAAATTATTTTCTTAATCCTAATTCTTTTACAATTGTACGGTATCTTGTAACATCATTTTTAACTAAGTAATTTAATAAGTTACGTCTTTGTCCTACTTTTTTAAGTAATCCTCTTCTAGAATGGAAATCATGACTGTGTTCTTTTAAATGTTCCGTTAAATTGTTAATTTCTTCTGTAAGAATTGCAATTTGAACTTCAGCAGAACCAGTATCAGCTTCACTTCTAGCATATTTTTTAATAATTTCCGCTTTTCTTTCCTTTGTTAAAGCCATATTATCTCTCCTTTCATCTTCATTAGCTTAAACCTAGATATGAGTTGGAGTATCTCAAATCCACGAATAAGTACATCTTTAATATACAGGAAATATTATGATTTTTCAAGTCTTTTCATACTATTTTTTCCTATTTTTATCAAAATAATTCAACTGTTTCTCTTTTTGTTTTCTTTTTGGAAATGGTTGATATGTTTCCATTTCTAATTTATGAATCAAATTGCTATCGCTTAGTAATTCTATTTTAGAATAATCAGAATCTAATTCGATTTGGTGCAATAAAAATTGATCTTTGCTAGATAAGTTCGTAATAAAAGGAAAATATTCTTGATACCAAGTTCGTGAAACTGGTACTTGTTGTTGTCTTGGAAAAATCTCGGTTGTTTGATGAAGCAAATGAGCCAAGTATTCTGCGTCAAGTTGGGTAAATACTTCCGCAATGTTATGATAGAACTCATTCGAATTCTTGTTACATTGTTCATATATTTCTTCCACCCAATTAAGTCCTACTTTTGTCATCACAACATTGGATTCTACACTAATATTACATGTAAATAAATGCTTCAATTCATGTAATAAAATAACATCGAGATTTTGCCCCATTAGACATTCTTGCTTAAAGTCGAGGGAAATAAAATAGGAAACTTGGTAAATCCCTTCTTGCTTCTTTCGCATCATCGGTATAAACCCACCAAAATGTTCTGGTCTTTCTAGATAATCAAGTAAAATGGATTTAGGAATAGAATCAAGGTTATCTTTTCGCTCTCCTAGTTCATAAAAATATTGCTTTCTATCTTCTTCATATAAATTAGGAAAATCATAACCACGCCTAAAAGACGTGGTTTGAACTAGCCCTATAAGGGCATATTACTAGCCAACACCTAAAAGGTGCAGGCTTTCACTTTGTTCAAGCCTCTATGCAAACTACTCCTCGCTACCC
>CALVRW010000023.1 GCA_944358795.1 uncultured Bacilli bacterium
AAGTAACAGAATCGTTATTTAATATTTTTTCATGTTTAGAAAAATCAATTTTTCTAAACTCTCCTGCAAATTCATAAACATCTTGAAATAAATATTTATGAATATATTTTAAATAATCTACTGATAATTCAAAATTATTCTTTTCTAACAATTCAACAATTCTCACAGATACAAAGTCACATTCTAGTTCGTTATGATTGATACCGTCATGTTTTCCTTTTTCAACATAATATTCTCTTAAACTTTGTTCTACTTCTTCTATCGTTAATTCACCTAAAATATTCTTTTCGCTAATTTGTTCTAGATAATTTGAAGGTTTTAAATTATCGACTTGTTGTAATCCAATAGCCATATCCCATTGTAATTGTTTTATATAACCTTTAGGTTTCAATTCTTCTTGATAAGGATTCATGCTAGAATCTAATTCTTTTTCGCTCATATCATCACACCTAACATTTCTATATTATTGTACCATATTCTTGGTATTTTCTAAAGAAATTGTGAAAATACCAGATATATTCTCCCTTTTCTTTTCAATCCCAAATAGAAATTGATTTTTTTAATAATATCTAAACAAAAAAATCGACTCCTAAGAATCGATTTTATTTCAATCTGGGGCGGTATATCGGATTCGAACCGATGCATAACTGAGTCACAGTCAGCCGTGTTAACCACTTCACCAATACCGCCATGTACTTCTACATTCTACCAAAAAAAAATAACTTTGACAAGTACAAAACGCAACATTCCTATGAAATTACCCTATTTTTTCTAAAAATAATATAGTCTATTACCCATACCACTTTTTTCTAATCTCATACTATACTGTTGAAGGAGGGTAATATGAATCAAAAAATAATGAATTATCAAAATTATTTTAATCAACCTAATGTTAATGCTAATCCAGATCCTAATCATAATATGAACTTCAATAAATGTATGTATACTCCAAAAGAAAGACCTGAGGATTTATATGAAGCATATGAGGGATTTATTCGTGGAAATATGTTTCCAGATTTATATAACCAATATAAAGTTTCTAAACCATTTGATGTAGAACCAATGAATGAACAAGCGCAACTACTTACTTATGTAGATGCTTTATCGTTTGCTGCTCATGATATTAATTTATATTTAGATAATTTTCCAGATGATCGCGCAATGATTCAACTATATAATCATTATCGTACTGAAGCAGAACGTGCAATCAAAGAATACGAAAATCATTTTGGACCTCTTTATGTATCGAGCAATACGACAAACAAATATCCATGGAGTTGGAATTCATTACCATGGCCATGGGAAAATTAAGAAAGGAGTTAGACTATGTGGGTATATGAGAAAAAACTACAATATCCCGTTAATATTAGAAGAAAAAATGTTAAAATGGCAAAATATATTGTAACGCAATATGGTGGTCCAGCCGGAGAATTATCAGCTTCATGGCAATATTTTAATCAACGTTATACTATGCCTGATAATCGAGGAAAAGCATTACTTACCGATATTGGAACTGAAGAACTAGCACACGTAGAAATTATATCTAGTATGCTTTATCAATTAACAAAAGATGCGACAATAGAAGAATTAGAAGAAAATGGATTGGGAGCAAATTACGCCCAATTTGGTCATGATTTATTTCCATCAGATGCGAATGGAGTTCCATTTTCTATGACTTATATTAAAACGAGTGGAAATGCCATTTCAAACTTAGAAAGTGATATGGCTGCCGAACAAAGAGCAAGAGACACTTATGAACATCTTATGGATTTAACAAATGATCCCGACATTTTAGCGCCACTTGCCTTTTTACGACAAAGAGAAATTATTCACTATCAAAGATTTAAAGAACTTAGAAATTACTATCTAGAAAATCTGAAATAAATACTTTTTCATAAGTATTTTTTTCTTTTATTATCCCCATAATATACTATGAGGTGATCGGATGAAGAAACATTTTACTTACCTATTTATGATTATTTTTCTTGTTACGATAACCGGTTGTAGTAATAGTTTAACATTAAATGAAAATGAAATCATGAATATTACATATCACAATACAAATATACTAAAAGAAGATTATGACACCATCTTACCATTTTTTAAAAATATACACTTTTCAAGAAGAAAAGTTGATTCCAAATTTACTCCTATTATCACAATCACAACAAAAGATAAATTATATCACTTTTCTATGTCCCCTAACTACGATTTAACTTGTCAAGACGGAAAGAAAAAATATTATTCTCGTAATAAAAAAACAAATCAAAAATTCATTCAACAACTAAAAAAAATCCAAAAAAAATATCGAAACAAAGATTTTTATCAAATTAAATATGTTACAAATTACAAAGAAAAAAAGAACGATACAATTATAAAAATTGATCATGTAAATGAATATTTTCAGTTAAAATTTATATTACCAATTACAGAACTAAAAATTCATAAAGTAGAACAACAGGGTTCTACTTATCAAGATATTGATTTAATCTATCAATCCAATAAAATTAATATTCAAAATCCTATTATGATTCGGGTAAACCCACGAAAAGACTATTTCCATTATCGTATTACTTTTACGAATAAATATGGACTTACTACTTCTATTATTCCGACTTATGATATAGAAAAAGAAACAGGGAAAATAAAATATATTATCAACTATCAAAACCCATAGACTATTTTATACACGACAATCATATACTGATATGGGGGTATAAAATGAAACAAGTTGTAATATTATTTGGTGGAACTTCAAGTGAACATGATGTTTCCATTCAATCAGCAAAATCAGTATATGAACATATTGATCAATCTTTATTTGATGTATCTTTGGTATATATTTCAAAAGATAATATTTGGTATAAATTCGATGGAGATTTTGACTCTTTAATAGGACATAATTGGATAGAAAAACATGAAGAAGATGATATTTTTAATATTCTAAAATATTTATCTTATTTTGATGTTGTACTACCTATTTTACATGGAAAAGATGGAGAAGATGGAAAACTACAAGGGATGTTGGAATTATTCCATATTCCGTTTGTTGGATGTCCAGCACTAGCAAGTACTCTATCAATGGATAAAGTATATTCTAAAATTTTATTAGAACAGTCAGGAATACCAGTACTTCCATATGTTTGTATTGATGCGAATGATTATATGATTGAAGATGTCATCTATCATCTTGATTTTCCTATGATTGTAAAACCTGTCAATGGAGGATCTTCCATTGGAATTAGTGTTGCGAAAAATGTAGCTGAATTAGATGATAAAATTAAAGAAGCAAGTATCTATGATAATAAAATATTAATTGAACCTTTTATAACTGGGCAAGAATTAGAATGTGCAATATTGGAAACAGATCATATCACTGCATCGAATATAGGAGAAATTATTCCAGCTAATGAATTTTATGATTATAATGCGAAATATGAAAATAAAGAATCGATTACTTTCATTCCAGCAAATATTTCCAATGATGTTAAACTGAAAATACAAGAATATGCGAAAAAAGCATTTCAAATTCTAGGATGTAAAGATTTAGCTAGAATAGACTTTTTCTATGAAAAAGAAACAAAAAAGATATACCTAAATGAAATTAATACATTACCTGGATTTACAACAATTAGTATGTATCCAAAGTTATTAGAATCAAATGGTATATCTTATCAAACACTACTTACAACGCTTATTCGTAAGCATCTTCATTAGTATTTTCTAAATAATATTTTTTTACTGTTTCAATATTGTAATTTACAATTTTTCCACTAGGAAGTAATAACATACGGTCAACACCAATTGCATCAACAAACGCTGGATTATGGCTTACAACAATAATTGTTCCTTCGTATTGTTTAAAGTTTTCTGCAATTAGTTTTTGTGTTTCAGGATCTAAATGGTTCGTTGGTTCATCTAGTAGTAACAAGTTTGCTTTTTTCAACATGATTTTGCAAAGACTTACACGTGCTTTTTCTCCTGGTGATAAAATAGATACTTTTTTAAATACATCATCACCATAAAATAGAAAACTACCAAGAACTGTTCGCAGTTCTTTTTCACTATATTCTTTACTATCAACATTTTCTAAAATTGTTTTATTTGGATCTAATAGTTCTTGTTCTTGAGCATAATAAGCAATATCCGTTTTACTACCAAACCAAATATTTCCTTCTTGTGGTGTTAATTGATTCACTAACAATTTTAATAAAGTACTTTTTCCTACTCCATTATGTCCAACAATTAAAAATCGCTCTCTGTTTTGGATCACAAACGATAAATCTTGAATAATATCTTGTTGTTCTGGATAATGAAATGAAATATTATTTACTTTAACTGGAATCTTAGAACCTTCACGATTTGGTTTCATATTTAATTTAACACGTTTATATTCCTTTTCCATAGTAAGTTTATTCTTCATCATTTTATCTAGTTGTTTTTCTCTACTTTGTGCCATTCTCTTTCTCTTTCCAGAAGAATTAGAATATAAAAGAACAATATCTCTTAATTTTTTTTCTTCTTTTTCTTGTTTTTCTATTAATCTTGCTTTTAAATCTTTTGCTTGTTTTGCTTTTTTCTGATAATCATAATAATTCCCATCATACATTTTAATTTTATGTTCTACCTTATCAATATGCATTACTTTATTAATAATCGCATTTAAGAATTCAATATCATGGGAAATAATTAGAACCATTCCTTTATAATTTTTTAAATAATTTGTAATATACTCTCTTGTATCTTGATCTAAATGGTTCGTTGGTTCATCTAAAAGCATAATTTCTGGATTCGAATAAAGTAAATGAGCAAATGCGATTTTTGATTTTTGTCCACCTGATAATTCCATCATATTTTTATCAAGGAGGGTATCATCAATTTCCATTTTTGCTATCATTTCAAATAAAATATTCTCTGCATTATAACAATCATAATATTCTAATTGTTCTTGTACATCACCAATCTGTTTTAATAATTTTCTTTGCTTTGCTTCGTTTTCTTGAGTAGCAACATCTTCATATAATTGGTGCAATTTCGTTTGTAACTTTTCAATTGGTCTAGCTTGTAACAAGTAATCTAAAACCGAAATATCTTCTTCTACTTTAATTTCTTGTGGTAGATAACCTATTCGTTTATTTTTACCAATCATCACTTTTCCACTAGATAATTCTTGCTCTTTTAATATTACTTTTAACAGAGTTGTTTTTCCTGCTCCGTTTACTCCAACAATTCCTACTTTATCTTGATCATTAATAAAAAAATTCGCATCATCATATATGATTTCATTATTAAAGTTTAAGTATAAATGTTCTCCTCGCATTTTCTCACCTCCTAAACTCTATTATTGTATCATAAAAAAAAGTTATTCAGAAGATATTCCTTCAAAATAACTCTTATTACTTTTATTTATTAGGGTCTACTAAGATTTTTACTGCATCATCTTTTCCACTTAATAATCTTTCATATGCTGATTGTACATTTTCTAATGGAATAATATCATCAACAAATTTCATTACTTCAATTTGTTTTGTAGCAATTAATTGAACACATGTTTCAAATTCTTCTTTTGTATAAGCAATTGCTCCTTTTACTGTTAATTCATTCATAACAGCAAGTACGGTTGGAATAGAAATTGGTCCTGTTGCTACTCCAACTAATACTACTGTTCCTCCTGGTTTTACCGTTAGAAGAGAACTTGTTACAGCTGGTGCATTACCACAACATTCTATTACAATATCAAATCCTGATCCAGTATCTTTCATTACTTCGGCCATCATATCTTCTTTTGTTGCATCATAATATTTATCTGCAACTCCAAGGGATAAAGCTTTTTCTCCACGATATGGGTTTGTTTCACTAACAGCGACAAAGCTTGCACCTTCTTTTTTTGCTAGCATTGCGCTGATTAATCCGATAATTCCTCCCCCAATAACAAGTACTTTTTGACCTAATTTTACATCAGCTAAATGTACCCCATGTAATGCTACAGCAGTTGGTTCTACCATTGCCATTTCTTCTGGAAGGCCAGTTTCTGGTACTTTTAAAACCATATCTTCTCTAATACTTATTTTGCTAGTTAAACCTCCTGGATGACTCAATGATAATCCAACGGCATCTTTCCATGTTTCTTTACAATATTGTGGATTTCCACTTGTACAAGCATTACAATGTCCACATGGTGAAATTGGTAAAGCTGTTACCATATCTCCTTCTTTTAAATCAGTTCGATTTCCTGGATCAAGTACTGTTCCACAAAATTCATGTCCAAGAACTACCCCTGTTGGTTGTCCCATTTCAAAAGAATGTAAATCAGAACCACAGATTCCTGTTTTCAATACATGAATTAAAACCTCACCTGATTTTGCAGTTGGTTCCTCTATTTCTTTTAATTCAATTTTTCTTTTATCTACTAATGTAGCTGCTCGCATTCTATCACCTCTATTGTCATTGTAACACTATTTTTTTCTAGTGACTGATAAAAAAATGTTTTCTTTACTATACTTGACATTATTTTTTAATAATTTTTCAAACAAAATCTAATATTACTTTAAAATCATAACCACGCCTAAAAGACGTGGTTTGAACTAGCCCTATAAGGGCATATTACTAGCCAACACCTAAAAGGTGCAGGCTTTCACTTTGTTCAAGCCTCTATGCAAACTACTCCTCGCTACCC
>CALVRW010000024.1 GCA_944358795.1 uncultured Bacilli bacterium
CAACACCACATGCTTTTGAATAAATAACTTCCATAAATAAAACCTTCCTTTCAAAAAAATTTTTGAAGGAGTGAGTTGTCTATGTAGGTAACACTAAGAATTAACTAAAGTCAATGATTAATCTACAGTCTCAAAGGAACTACTTATGTGTGCTTGAAACACCTACATTTGCACTGCTTAGTATGCTGGTTTAATCCCAAGAGTTACAGGAAGTCTGCAACTCACCACCACGTGCTTTGTAGTACACACTCCTTCAAGACTGATATTATATAGAAAAATAAATTTAGTTCAAGGTTTTCATTTCTATGTGTGCCTTGAACGTAGTGAAAGGGATGAAACTTAGTATGGTGTATGTATTATATGGGTTAGAACCATTTTTTATAAAAAAAGAGTTGGAAGAAATCAAACAAAAAAATCATATTACAGAATTAAATATCAGTAAATATGATTTTGAACCAAACTTATTAGATCAGATTATAGAAGATGCGAATACGGTATCATTATTTAGTGATAACAAATTAATTATCGTTGAAAATGCGTTTTTTTTA
Organism: uncultured Bacilli bacterium; assembly: GCA_944358795.1. Classification (GTDB taxonomy): domain Bacteria; phylum Bacillota_I; class Bacilli_A; order RF39; family UBA660; genus MGBC107952. The sequence continues at coordinate 549 of CALVRW010000024.1, forward strand.
GCAAATAATACGAAAAAAGTAGGAAGTGATTGTGATTTATCGAAATTAGAAGAATACTTAAATCATATGAATCCTGATACGCATTTAATATTGATGAATGATAAAGTATCAATGACAAAAAAAATATGTAAATTATTAAAAAAAGTTGGTGTCGTAAAAGAATGTACCAATCATATGAATTTACAAAGTGTTGCGAAAGAACTTTTAGAAGGTTATCAAATTGATTATGACGCATTACAATTACTTGTAAGTAGAGCAAATAATATTTCGTTATTAGAACAAGAGTGTATCAAATTAAAATTATATAAATTAGATGAAAAAGTAATTACCAAAGAAGATGTCATGGAATTAGTAACGAAAAATATTGATTTAGATATCTTTAAGTTGATTGATATGATTATAAAAAAAAATAAGGGTTCCGCAATTGAAGTTTATCATGAAATGTTGAAATATAATGAAGAACCAATTAAAATTTTAATTTTACTTGCGAATCAATTTCGTTTAATGTTTCAAGCAAAGACACTAAGATCAAAAGGATATACAGAACAAGATATCGCAAAACAATTAGAAGTTCATCCGTATCCCGTTAAATTAGCACTAGAAAAAAGTAGGTCTTATCCAAATGAGACATTATTAAATCTAATCCATCGTCTTTCTGATATCGACTTACAAATAAAAAAAGGGGAAGTAGAAAAAGAACTGGCGTTAGAATTGTTTATTTTAGGATTATAACAATCGATTATTTCGATTGTTTTTCTTTTCTTTCATAACCGGTGTTACGCATTTTCTGTTGAAATAGTACTTTCTTTTTTTGATACAGTGTAACATGGCAAACAGAATCTAAACTTTCAAAAACAGTATTATCCATAGCTCCTAATTTTGGTGAACGTAAGATTAAACCATTTTTTGGTTTCATACGAATTAATAATTTTTCATTTCCTTTTTTTAATATATATTTATAAATACCATCGTGACAAGGGATTCTAATCAATTTAGAACCGTTATATGTAGTAAATCGATATTCTTTATTGTTTAAATAGAACACCGCTATAAAACCGTTAAAATGACCAAAAAAAGTAGGTATTTCTGCAACCGAAAAAAACAAGGATACTTTTTTATAATCTAAATCATCTTTTTCTAATGTATTAGTTTGAATCCAAGTATATTCCTTAGGAAAACTAGTACCATAATCTTTTTCGATATATCCAATTCCATCTTCAAAATCAATTTCAATTTGATTCAGTGTTAAAATACCATCAATGTAGTGATGCATACTAATAATCCCATGATTACACTCCATTGATAGATAAGAAAATGGTCCCATAATGGTTGGCGCATACTTACTACTTTTTAATTTTGTCTGTTCACTATAATAAAGAAATCCTGTTAAATCTAATTCCTCTGTATGAATATCTAAGTCAATATAATCTTCATAAAAATAATTATTTTTTATTTGAATACAAAAGGGATTTTGATGAATTACAACATCAGATTTATCATATTCGATATAGTAACTTTTGTTATTAATTGACTCAATTACTTGAATAAAAGCACAATCTTTTTCTTTACTATGAGATATCCCTGGAATAATAGATATGGTCCACTTCTTATCAACGGTTACATTTTTATAATACCATCCTTCAAAATAATTACTTTTCTTATGGTTTCCGTGATACGCAAATTCTTGTTTCATAACTTCCTCCTAACTAATTAACTATATGTATTGATAAAAGGAGTATGACAAAAGAAAGGAGTTGTGTTAAAATGAAGTAGGTGATAACTTGAAAACATTAGAAGAAGTAATAAAAGAAAGTCAAAATATCATTTTTTTTGGAGGTGCAGGGGTATCAACAGAAAGTGGGATTCCTGATTTTCGAAGTGACCAAGGATTATTTCAAAAATATCCATATCGTGCCGAGCGAATGCTTTCTCATAGTTTTTATCGTAGCCATCCAGAAGAATTTTATCGTTTTTATTTCAATGAAATGATTCATTTAGATGCGAAACCAAATCATTGTCATAAAGCACTAGTAAAACTAGAACAAGAAGGAAAACTAAAAGGGATTGTGACACAAAATATTGATGGATTACATACGATTGCTGGAAGTAAAAACGTTTATGAATTACATGGTAGTATCTACCGAAATTATTGTGAGAAATGTCACAAATTCTATTCGTTAGAAGAAATAAGAAAATCTCATGTTTGTTCCTGTGGTGGTTTTATTAAACCTGATGTTGTTCTTTATGAAGAACCATTAGATAATACGGTATTTGAAGGGGCAATACAGGCGATAAAAGAAGCAGATTGTCTCATTATTGGTGGAACAAGTTTAGCGGTGTATCCAGCAAATAATCTAGTTCATTACTTTCATGGTAAGAATTTAGTTATCATTAATAAAGAGAAAACCCGATTTGAAGAACAAGCAACATTAGTAATTCATGATTCAATTGGAAACGTATTTTCGTTTATCAAAGAATAAAAAAAGATCAGAAATTTCTGATCTTTTATTTTTTTAATCCAACTAACCAATCAATTAATAAAGATGGATCTGCATGTTCATTTACAATCAAATAAATACATTCTATTAACGGAATTTTAATTCCTTGTTGATCTAGTAAGAAGTGAAATGTTTGAAGTGTTTCATATCCTTCCACTGTATGGGTAGATAAATACTCCATAACTTCTTTTTCACTTTTTCTTTCACCAATTAATTTTCCTAATGTAAAATTTCTACTATTCGTACTAGTACAAGTCATTAAAATGTCACCAAATCCGGCAAATGACATAATCGTACGATCGTTTCCACCAAATCCTTGAATAATTCTTCTTACATCATGCATAGATTCTGTAATAAACATTGCTTTCGTTGAATCGGGATATCCCATACCAGCAATCATACCACTTGCTATCGCAATCACATTTTTAAAAGAACCACAAATTTCCAATCCTAGTAAATCATTTGATTCTTTTAATTTTACAGTATCACTTTCTAAACTTGTTTTTACAAGATTTACAACTTCTTCGTTCGTTCCAGCAACAGATAATCCAACAGGATTGTTACTTGCCATATCTTTAGCAAAAGTAGGTCCTGATATTACGGCAATTGGACAATCTTTAAAATAAGATTCTACTACTTGATTTAAAAATTTACATTCGTTATGATCAATTGCTTTAGAAGCAATTAAAAAAGATTGTTCTTTTGTAACAAATGGCACTAATTTCTGCATTACTTCACCAACAACGAAAGCAGGAAGTGCGATAACAATTAGTTCAGCATTGGATACTGCTTGTTCTAGTGAAGTTGTAAACTGAATTTCTTCGGGAATCGTAATTCCTGGTAATAACTTTTCATTTTTTCTCGTTGTTTTAAGTAATTGTTGTTCTTCTTCAAACTTCGTCCACATCTTGATTTTATTTTGATTTTTATGAAACATCAGTGCTAGGCTAAGTCCGTAAGCACCAGTTCCAAGTATTGTTATTCTTCTCATTTTTTCACCCATTTCATCCTAATATTTGTTTAATTTTTTCATTAATTTCTTTCAGCATTTTCTCATTTTTACTTGTATCTTTTGCTTTATAATAAACACGATGTTTTAAATTATCTGGTAAATATTGTTGTTTTGCAATCGCATTTTTATAATTGTGAGGATATTTATAATCCTTCGAATTTGTTTTTAAATGACTAGGTAAATTACCTGTATTTCCTCTTTGAATATCATGAATTGCTTCATCGAGCGCTAAATGAGCACTATTTGATTTTGGTGATAAAGCTAATTCTATTACGATTTGTCCTAACGGAATTCTTGCTTCTGGAAGACCAAGTCGCTCAGCAGCATGGATCGCTGCATCTACTTTGGGACCCATACTTGGATTTGCAAGCCCAATATCTTCGTATGCGATAACACTCATTCTACGATAAATACTATCTAAATCTTCAGCTATGATTAATCTTGCTAAATAGTGAAGTGCTGCATCTACGTCACTACCACGAATCGATTTTTGAAAACCACTTAACACATCATAATGACCATCTTCATTTTTATCATGGAAAAATGCTGGTTTATTATTAATATCTTTTAAAATATCAATTGTAATATGATAATCTGATGTACAATAATAAGCAACTTCTAATAAATTATAAGCAAAACGTACATCTCCACTTGATAATTCGGCAATATAATGAATCGCATCTTCATCCACTTTAATATCCGGTAATAATTCACTTTCAATTGATTTTTTTATGGCAATCACAATATCATCATCGGTTAATTCTTTTAATTCAAAGATTTGACAACGACTGCGAATTGCCGGATTAATTTTATGATATGGATTTGATGTTGTCATTCCAATTAATGTAATTAATCCATTTTCTAAGTAGGGTAGTAGTAGGTCTTGTTTGTCTTTATTTAAACGATGAATTTCGTCCATAATAACGACCATACCACCAAATAATTTTGCTTCTTCTACTACAATATCAAAATCTTTTTTACTATGAATCACCGCATTTAACATACGATATTTTAACCCTAGTTCTTCTACCATTGCACAAGCAATTGTCGTTTTACCAATTCCTGGTTTTCCATATAAAATCATAGAAAATAATCTTTTATGTTTTACCATGTTATAAAGTACTTTATTTTCACCAACTAAATGCTGTTGTCCAATAATGTCAACTAATTTCGTCGGTCTTAATTTTACTGCTAATGGTTCATTCATATTATCGCCTCAGATAATATTTTATCAAATTTTAAATAAAATGAATAGTTAAAAAATGTGAAAAAAACTTTTCATTTATCGCATTTTGTGATACGCTAATAATAAGATAAGGTAGTGAAAAAATGAAAAATTGGAAAAAGATTTTATTTCTACTTTTATTTGTAGGAATATTTTGTGGGTGTACAAACAAAAAGCAAGAAGAATTAGTGATGGTAACAGAGGCAGGATTTGCGCCTTATGAATATTATCAGAATGGTGAAATTGTTGGAGTGGATATTGATATTGCGAAAGAAATCGCAAAGCGTTTAGATCGAAAATTAGTAATTAAAGATATTTCATTTGATTTTTTAATCAATGAAGTAAAAAGTGGAAAAGCAGATTTTGCTGCCGCTGGACTTAGTGTCACCGATGAGAGAAAAGAAGAAGTAGACTTTACAAAACTGTATACAACTTCCAATCAAGTTGTGGTGACAAGAAAAGATAGCAATATTAAAACCATTCAAGATATTTATGATAAACGAATCGTAACCCAATTAGGAACGGTTGCCGATTTATATGTCAGCGAGAATTTGAAAAGTGCAACACATGTTACTCATAAAAAATATTTGTCAGCTGTAGAATCAGTAAAAACAAATAAAGCAGATTGCTTAATTATGGATGAAGCACCAGCAAAAGAAATTGTAAAAGGAAATCCAGAACTTACAATTTTAGACGAAGTATTATTTCAAGATCAGTATGGAATGATTGTTAAAAAAGGGAATACAAAATTATTAAATGAGATAAATGCGGTATTAGATGATTTAATGGAAGAAGGAAAAATTGAAGAATTCGTGTTAAATCATTCTGGAGTTACTAGCGAAAAAAGCGATAGTGGACTTATTGCATCATTTAAAAAAACATTTCTTGATGAAAATCGTTATGAATTTTTCTTAAGTGGATTATGTTATACCATTATCATTTCTATTTTTTCCATTATTCTTGGAATTACATTAGGTATTTCTACTTGTATTATTCGTGACTATCGAAAAGAGACAGGACGTTTAAAAATTCTAAGTAAGTTATGTGATATTTATATTTATATTATCCGTGGAACACCAACCTTATTACAATTAATGATTCTTTACTATATTGTCTTTAAATCAATTCACATATCACCAATTTTAGTTGGTATCTTAACCTTCGGAATTAATTCAGGTGCATATGTATCAGAAATCTTTAGAGCAGGTTTTGAAAGCATTGATAAAGGACAAAGAGAAGCAGCAAAAACACTTGGATTATCTTATGGTAAAACAATGCGTTATATTTTATTAAAAGATGCTTTAATTCGTATTTTCCCAGCGTTAGGAAATGAAATGATTACATTAGTAAAAGAAACATCAATTGCTGGTTATGTTGGAATTGTAGAATTAATTAAGGCCGCAGATATTATTTCTTCTAGAACATACGATTATTTCTTCCCACTTATGGTTTCCGCAATTATTTACTTACTTCTAACTTTCTTATTATCAAAACTTATGAAATACGGAGAAAGGAAGTTGAATCATGTTTCAGATTAAAAATTTAGAAAAATCATTTGATGATACAAAAGTATTAAAAAAAATCAATTTGGAAATTAAACCCAATGAAAAATTAGTCATTATTGGACCAAGTGGGAGTGGGAAGTCAACCTTATTACGTTGTTTAAACGGATTAGAAATGCCAACGAAGGGACAAATTTTATTTGAAGGAAAAGAAATAGGTCCAAATAGTTATCAAGAATTACATGGCGATATCGGGATGGTATTTCAAAACTTTCAATTATTTGAACACATGACAGTGCTTAAAAATTTAACATTAGCACCAGTATTAAATAAGAAAATGACCAAAAAACAAGCAAAAAAACAAGCGATGGAATACTTAAAACAAATTCATTTGGAAGATAAAAAAGATGTATATCCATCTGCTTTATCAGGAGGTCAAAAACAACGTATTGCGATTATTCGAACATTGATGATGAATCCCAAAGTAATATTATTTGACGAACCAACGAGTGCACTAGATCCAGAAATGATTGGAGAAGTACTATCATTAATTATGGAAGTTGCGAAAAAAAATATTACCATGATTGTCGTTACCCATGAATTACATTTTGCTGAACAATTCGCATCACGTGTTATTTTCATGGATCATGGAGAAATCTTAGAAGTTGGAGATGCGAAAACATTATTTTCTCATCCCAAAACAGAACGTTTACAACAGTTTTTAACAAACCGATAAAAGAATAAGAAATTATTCTTTTTTTTGTCAACTTGACAGATATTGATTTATGAAATAAGTAGATAGGTGTATAATAAAAGTGGTGATAATATGATAAAAGTTTATAAAAATAACGAAAATAAGGTACTTACTGAGATAAATGAAATGCAAACACAATCGTGGATTAACTTATATCATTATGATGAAAAAGAATTAAATTCCGTTAGTGAAAAAACAAATATTAGTTTTCCATTATTAAAGAAAATGATGGATAATCATGAAACTTCACGAATTGAAGTTCGAAATCAAGCAACTTTAATTGTTTTAAAAATACCATTTAAAACACAAACTAGTTATAAAACATTACCACTTGGAATTGTAATATCAGAGCAATACATTATTACGGTTTGCCAACACGGGAAAGAATTTTTTAATGAGTTAATAGAAGAAGGTAATCTAGTTCCAACCGAAAGGACAAACTTTACAATTCAAGTGTTCTTAAAAGTAGCGTCCTTATATCTTGCTTATTTACAACAAATTCAAGAGGATTTAAAAAGACAAGAAAAATGGATTAATCAAGCAACTAATAATGATGCGTTAAAAGGCTTATTACAAATTGAAAAGAGTTTAGTATATTTTAGAAATTCTCTTACTTCTAATGAACTTGTATTAGAGCGAATTTTAGCAGGTAAAATTTTACCACTATTTGAAAGTGATAACTTACTTATGGAAGATGCCATTATTGAAAACAAACAAGCAATTGCAATGGCCAATTTATATCAAGATTTACTTGCTAGTCTAACAGAAACATATGGTACGATTATTTCTAATAACCTAAACCGTGTCATGAAATTTTTAACTGGGATTACCATTGTTTTTACAATTCCAACGATGGTCGCATCCTTTATGGGAATGAATGTCAATTTAGGATGGTTTAGTCATGCGAAACTAGCATTTCCAGCACTCCTCATTATTTCCTTACTTTTATCCATTTTGGTTACATACATCTTTAAAAAGAAGGATTGGTTATAATGGACGAGTTTAAAAATTATATTGAAGATTTTTTAGATTATTTATTAATTGATAAAAAATATAGTCCCAATACCATTGAATCTTACGCGAGAGATTTAGAAAAATATTATCAATTTCAAAAACAACGTGAAATAAAGATGAATCAAATCAAAAAAGAACATATTAAAGAATATTTAAAATACTTAAAAGAAAGTAAGATGAGTGATAAAAGTATCTCACGTAATATTTCTAGTATTCGAACTTTTTATAAATTTTTATTAATGGAGCGCGTCATTACCAAAAGTCCAATTGAATTAATTGAACTACCAAAAATAAAAAAAACACTTCCTACTGTACTATCAACAGAGGAAGTGTCACGTCTTTTAGATATTACAATAACTGATGCCTATAGCGCAAGAAATAAAGCAATGTTAGAACTCATGTATGCGACAGGTCTACGTGTAAGTGAATTAATTGCTTTAAAAAAACAAGATATTAATTTTGAAGATGCTGTATTAAAAACGATGGGGAAGGGGAGTAAAGAACGAATTTTACCAATTGGGGATTATGCACTAGATGCATTACGCGTTTATTTAGATGGATATCGTGATGAATTAATGAAAAAGAAAGTAACAGACTATTTATTTTTAAATAATCATGGTACACCGATTACAAGACAAGGATTTTTTAAGATTATAAAAAAACTAGCCAAAGAAAAAAATATCACAACCCCATTTTCTCCTCATACATTACGTCATAGTTTTGCTACACATTTACTTGATTGTGGAGCTGATTTACGAAGTATTCAAGAATTACTTGGACACTCAGATATATCGACAACACAGATTTATACGCATGTATCAAATGATTTATTAAAAGAAAATTATAAAAATCATCCCCATGCATAGAAAAAGGAGGAACTATGGAACGAATTAGTAAAGAAAATGACATCGGATATCTGGTTAGTAAAAGTGGGACGATTTTACCTATTCGACCACTACAAATCAGAAACGATATTAATAAAAAAGGAGTTTCTTATTCAAAAGGAAAAAAACTATATATTCATAATGAAATTTTAGAATATTATATTGTCGAAGATTATATTAAACAAGCAGATCATCTATTAAACCATAATTCTTTTGAATTATTTTGTGGAATTGCAGATTTAGGTTTAACGCTTATTATTCGAACAATGCATGAATTGAATTTTTTTCTACCAGATCATATTACACGAAAAGAGTATGAAGCAATTACCAAGATACAAACTGAGTTAAAAGAACCAATCAGAGGAATTGCTAGACCATTTGTATTAGACGATCACTATGAAGTAGAAACTTTTTCCGATTTAAAAACAGCAGTTAAAACAATCAATACAAGATACAAAGAAAAACAAGAAGGGAAGAAAAAATAATATGAAATATAATCGAATCTTTTTAATTGTGTTAGATTCTTTAGGAATCGGTGGAGCCAAGGATGCTGAGACATTTCACGATGCTGGAACAAACACATTAGGACATATTTTAGAAAAAACGAATATTCAATTACCAAATTTAGAAAAATTAGGATTTTTAAACTTAGTAGAAAAAAGTAATGTAAAACCAATTGGATATTACTGTAGAGGAGAAGAAGTAAGTAATGGGAAAGACACTTTAACAGGTCATTTGGAAATGATGGGTGTTATTACAACAAAACCATTTCAAACTTATACCAAAAATGGATTTCCATTAGAATTAATTCAGAAAATCGAAGAATTTAGTGGACGTAAAGTGATTGGAAATTGTGATGCTTCTGGAACAGAAATTATCGAACGTTTAGGGAAAGAACAAATGGAAACAGGAGCACTCATCGTTTATACATCTGCTGATTCCGTATTACAAATTGCAGCTCATGAAGAAATTATTCCATTAGAAGAATTATATCGTATTTGTGAATATGCAAGAGAAATTACCAAAGAAGAAAAATGGAAAGTAGGAAGAATTATTGCTAGACCATATATTGGTACACCAGGTAACTTTACTAGAACAAGTAATCGTCATGATTATGCATTAAATCCTGCTTCTGATACTGTATTAGACTATTTAAAACAAAATCATTATACTGTATATACAATTGGTAAAATAAGTGATATCTTTAACAATTGTGGTGTTACAAAAAGTATTAAAACAAAAGATAATTTAGATGGGATTCATAAAATTATCGATGCTGAAAAAGAAGAATTTACTGGATTATGTTTTGCTAACTTAAATGATTTTGACTCTAAATATGGACATCGTAGAGATGTAGAAGGATATGGAAATGCAATCGTAGAATTTGACCAATATTTACCACAAATCATGGAACAATTAAAAGAAGATGATTTACTAATTATTACAGCCGATCATGGAAATGATCCAACTTATATTGGAACAGATCATACAAGAGAAAATATACCAGTATTAATCTATGCCAAAGGATTAAAAGAACCAAAACAATTAGAAAATCTAACAACTTTTGCAAGTATTGGAGCAACTGTTATGGATAATTTTAAATTAGAATATCAAGGAATAGGTCAATCATTTTTAAATGAAATTCGATAATATTGGTTGGAATCAAGATACTTATCATAAGTTTCTATGTTATTTAGATTCACTCGTTGATGAAGAATATAGACAATTTCACCAAGGTCTTGTATTGGATGGAAAACCACTTCGAGGAATAAGAACACCGATTTTAAAAGAAATCGCAACCCATATTGCCAAAGAAGATTTTCATACCTTTTTATCCATTAATCAAATGAATAGCTATGAAGAAATACTACTATATGGCTTAGTAGTTGCAAAAGCAAAGATTTCTTTTTCTGAACAATTAAGTTACTTAGAACAATTTGTTCCTTACATTGATAATTGGGCAATCAATGATATTGTATGTAGTAGTTTAAAAGCATTTCAAAAAAATCAAGAAGAAGGATTTAAAGCAATTTGCTCTTATTTACATTCAAAAAATCCTTGGAGTATTCGTTTTGGACTGGTACTATTATTAGATCATTATATGAATGATAACTATATTGATCATGTATTAAAACTAGCGAATACGATTCAATCAGAAGAATACTATGTAAAAATGGCCAATGCATGGTTAATTTCCATTTGTTATATCAAGTATAAAGAAAAAACAACCGCATTTTTAAAGGAAACAAAGATTGACGATTGGACTTATCATAAAGCAATTTCTAAAATTAGAGATTCTAAACGAGTAAGTAAAGAAGAAAAAGTACAATTATTAAAGTTAAAAAGAGATTATGTCGAATAATCTTTTTTCTTAATTATAAATTTTTTCATATAATTTCACTAGGTGATACTATGTCCAATACTGCATTTGCATTTTTACTCACAACCATCGCTGGTTTTTCTACCATGCTAGGAAGTATCTTTATTTTTTTTAAAGTTAAAAAGAAAGAGCAGATGATTTCTGCAAGTCTTAGTTTTGCAGCAGGCGTTATGATTACGGTATCTTTTACTGATTTAATTCCTGAAGCAAATAAATTACTAAATACTGTTTTTTTACCATTTCCAGCGATTTTAATCGTTCTTATCTTTATTGTAATTGGAATATTATGTTCTATTTTTATTGATGCATTACTTCCAATAGAACAAGTGAAACAGAGTAGGGGATTATATCGAATTGGTATTTTCTCTATGATTGCCATTATTTTACATAATATTCCGGAAGGAATTGCTACTTTTATGGCAACACATGAAAATATATCATTGGGTATCTCTTTAGCACTTGCTATTACATTTCATAATATACCAGAAGGAATTAGTATTTCAATTCCCATTTACTATAGTACAAAAAATAAAAAGAAAGCATTCATTTATACTCTTATTTCTAGTTTATCAGAACCATTTGGAGCACTACTTGCATTCTTATTTTTAAGCACTATTATAAACGATTTTATTTTAGGAATACTATTTTCCATGATTGCCGGAATTATGCTTCATATCGCTTGTTATGAACTAATGCCAGAAGCTTTTACATATCAAAATAAAAAACTTAGTATCTTATTCTTTTTAGTCGGATGTATATTTATGAGTATTACAATTCTAATATAACGATAATTTGTAACTTATAAAATATGTGTTATAATACTAATATGGAAGTGATATAATGAACAAAGGATATATTATTTTTAATCAAGATTTAACAAAAGAACAATTACTAGCAGCAGAATACGATGGTAAGTACTATTCTCCTATTAATAAATTTACGTTAAAAATGGAAGAATGTAGACAAAAACATTACTTAATTATTGAAAACATGGTAAATGATTTATTTCCTGAAGTAGCAAATGCTGGTGACATCTACCAAACCGAAGAATATTTAACAAACCTTGGTACTATCTTAGTATTAAATGATGATTATTCTTTTGCACTAAGTGGAGAAAAAATTACCGAAGTTCAATTACCAATTGATTTAGATTTAATTAGTGAAAATCAAATACAAGAGTTAAAAGAACTATACCAAGATTGGCAATCCTTTGATAAAATTTATTTAATTAATGATTTACCAAATGAATTATCTCATTTAGAAGTCAGTTCTTATAGTAATTATCGTAAAGAACAAAATTTAGATATTATTCATGAATATATTACTGTAGCAGAGCAAAGAGTAGGGGAGAAACAAAAAAGAGGCAAATAATTGCCTCTTCTTTTTGGGTTATTTACAATTTTTAGCGTCAACATTAGATCTGTTTGAATTATCTTCATTAGCAAATCCAATATTATCGTTAACATTGTTTGCATTAGCATTCGTTACTTTATTTATATTTTTTGCTTTTGCATTATTGTTATTCTTATTCTTTGCCATTATAATCACCCATTACTATTATGAACCAAAATAATTGTAGTATTCATAAATAGGGTGGTAAAATATGCTAATTTTTTTGTTTTAAACGTTCAATATGTTTTTCTTTAATATCTTGCGACTTATTACAAAAAGCACTTAAAATATATTCATATGAATCAACCTTATCTTTAGAAAATGGTTTATACGTTGCAGTATTTATTTCTTTGGTTAATGTATCTACTAATTGATGTTGTTGAATCACAATTGTTTTATCATCACTACGTAAGTTAATTTTTGATAAGATACAATGATCACTAAATACAGCATAAGATTTAAAATAACTATCATTTGTTAGATGTAACATATTTTTTAAAAACATAATATGTCCAAAATTTTGACGAACTGGATTTGCAATAGGGTAGGTATGATCACTGCGATAGAATTTTACTGTCCACGTTTTATCATTACTACTTCCATAAATATTACCACTTACATTTTTAGATTCGATAATATAAAATCCTGTTTCATGAATTAAAAGCACATCAATTTCAGAGCGAAAACCATCTTCCCTCATTAAATATATATTTCTTAAAATTTTATAATATCCTGGTAAAGACTGATTCATAAGCAAATTGACAATTTTAGTTTCCCCATTTTTTCCAATTGTATTTGCATCTTTTTTCTTTACTTTAGAATATCTTCTCTTACGATAATAAGGTCTACTACGATAATTTTTTTTGTGAATTTCTTTCGTGTTATTTGTATTTTTTTCTTTCGTTAAATTAATTAATATTATAATTAAGATAATAAAACATAACAATAATAATATAGTATTTATATTCACATAACTCACTCCAACCTATTATACAAATAGCATACCAGAGAATTAGCAAAAAGTAAATATTTGAAATTAATGTGATTTTATAATTACACGCAATAACGATAGTTATAATAGTAGAGTAGTTGAAATCATTTTCTAACTAATACCATATAATGAAGCAATCCATAACATTATTTTTACCCCAATAATAATTACAATGACTGCAGACATAGCACCAATTGTCCATAAGAAACCTTCTTTTATTTCTTTCATATAAGATCAAATCCTCTCATTCATTTTAATTTTCTCATACCATATATAAGCTAGTCAATAAAAAGAAAAAGAGAATTTTATTTATTATATTGTATAACAGAAAAACTTAAGTTTATTATAAGATATTATAGTTAACATAATAATTTAGTTTTATAAAATAAAAAATATATGGTAGTTTTAGTCTTTATTTACTATATTTATTTCAAAACACAGAAGTTAACATAATATACATTATAGTAAGTTGTATAAATATTTTATTTTAGTCTTATAGTTCTTCATTTAATTAAAATAATACGTTTATCATTCATTTATTATTTTCATTTAAACTATCTATCATTAAACTTCTACCTATTATTATATTAATATCAATTATAATAACTAATACAATTTATTTTTATCATTTATTAAAATTAAATAAAAATTATTTTCTATAATTAAGTTTTCTAATATCATTATCTATAAACATAAAATTGAATTTCATTATAATCAATTTATCATTTATTATCTATATGAGCTATATTATTATTTTAACATATTTATTTTAAATATACGACTATATATCATAAATAATCTATAACATACTATCAATAGCGTTTTTATATAATCAGAAGGGGAATCATCACTTCTTCTACCCTACTTTTTAATAACAATTAGAAGAGGGGACTTAAAGAGGAAAAAATATACTTTTATATGATAATCTAAAAAAATAGAGTAGTACTACCCTACTCTATTTTAAATTTGATATTTTACGAGTATCAATTTCTGCCATTTTTTCTAGAACTTCTTTAAAATTATCTTCAGTAATAGTAGTATATCCAAGTTCTTTCATAGCCTGAATTCTTGCAGAATTTAACTCTAATGTGCGGCTCATTTTTTCTTCAATTTTATGTTCAATTTGATTTACAAAACGACGATGTGATTCAGCGATTTTAGCTGGACTTGAACCACCATTATTATAAATTGTCATTGCTGAAAATAAAATACTTTCAAATACAAATTGTTCTTCATCATCAAATGCAAATTCTAATGGTTTTGTAAAACCAGTAGCTTTAGAAACATATGCTAACATATATTTTAATTCTCTTGATGAATCCAATGATTGAATAAAATGATACATGTATTTAAAAATATGATAACTTTCGTCCGTTTTATCATCTTCTAAACGTTCCTTCATAACATCGATAATATCGTTTGCTAATTCTTGATCACGTTTATTTAGTCCGGCTAAAGATTTCCCACTGGCATTTGCCATTCCTTCGGTTTCTTCAAATACGGTGTTCATACGTGTTTCTACACTTAAAATATAGTCAGTGTCTACTTTAATATTATCTAATTCCTCTGCAGATTTAATTCCTAATAAATTTAATAGTAGTACTTTTTTATCTTTTGGCCATTTATTGATATCATCCAATTCTAAATAATTATAAATCATTTGTCGTGATACCCCTAAAAATTTAGCCAGTTTTACTTTTGATATTCCTAATTCGTGTAAAATTTCATTTAGTCGTTCCATTCTTTAACCTCCTATTAACATTTTATCACTTACATGTCAAATGTCAAGTGTAAAGTAAAAGTATAATAAAATAAAAGAATAGTAAACCAAGTACCATTCTTTTATTCCATTTTTTACTCTTTATAAATACCAAAGTTTTTCTCCGTTTTTACGAACTTCTTTGATAATTCCTCCACCTAAACATTGTTCTCCTAAATATAGAACACAAGCTTGTCCTGGGGTAACTGATTTTACTCCTTGTGGATATTTTACTAAAACTGTTCCATCTTCTAAATATTCAAGTGTAACATCATTATCTGGTTGGCGATAACGAAATTTTGCAGTACAAGAAGTTGGTCTTACATCACTATTAAAATTAACTGTATCAATAATACAAGAATCACTAATTAAATAATCGGTATTACCGTAAGAAATATAAAGTATATTTTTTGTTAAATCTTTTCCTACAACAAACATTCTTTCTTTACTACCACCAACATGTAATCCTCGTCTTTGTCCAATAGTATAATACATAAGTCCAATATGTTCCCCTATTTTTTTACCTGTCTCAATTTCAATCATATCACCTGGTTGATTTGGTAAATAATTTTCTAAAAAATGAGTAAAGTTTCTTTCTCCAATAAAACATATTCCTGTTGAATCTTTCTTTTTAGCAGTCACAAGGTCATATTCTTCAGCGATTTTTCTTACTTCTGGTTTTTCTAAATCTCCGATTGGAAATAAAACATTTTTTAATTGTTTTTCTGATAATTGACTTAAGAAATAAGTTTGATCTTTATTGCTATCGACTCCACGTAGTAATTTACCGTCTTTTATTCTGGCATAGTGACCAGTTGCAATATAGTCTGCACCTAATTTTTCTGCTTCTTTTACAAACATATCAAACTTAATATATTTATTACACATAATATCTGGATTTGGTGTTCTACCTTTCTTTAATTCATCTAAGAAATAAGTAAATACATAATCCCAATATTCTTTTACAAAATCAACACGATGTAATGGAATTCCAATTTTCTCACATACTTTTAATGCATCATTATAATCTTGTTCTTGTGGACAAATATCATTTCCTTGTAAATCAGGGTTTCCTAAAATATCATTATTTACAAGACTATCCCAATTACGCATAAATAATCCTATTACATCATACCCTTGTTGTTTTAATAGAATAGCAGCTACACTACTATCTACTCCGCCACTCATTCCTATTACAACTTTTTTCATGACATCACCTAGCTTGTATTATATCATATTACACAAAAAAAAGATATCATATATCTGATATCTATGAAATAATACTCATACAAAATTTTATTAATGTTGGCATCACAAATACTTCTAGTATTGAAGTAATAATACTACCAACTAGACAGATTCCTAGTATCATCCCATATTTCTTCATTATAAGCCTAAAATCAAGACTTTTTTTCATAATCAATGTCTTACTTATTTTAATAGATAAACTCATAGAATAAAGCACTAAAAGAGTAAATATTAATACATTTATAATATGATGGGGAAATATATAACAAAATGCGATAACAATTCCCTTAAATTGATAATGAAATAAAATACTAGAAATACTAAAACCTACAATAAATGCTTTTGAAAAATATAAAAATAAAATGATTGGTAATCCAATAACAGAAATACCTAACAGCCAAATTATCATAACATAGAATAAATTAGAAATTAAAGAACTAATAAAAGAAGTCGTATAATCTAATTTATTTTGGTGTATATTCATAATAAATTTTTCTAAATATTCTTTTACTAATGCTTTATCAGATTTGTTTAATACTGAAATAAATAAAGATCCTGCGATAATTCCTATGATAAATAAAATTACTAAAAAAAGAAGAGTTTTTTTATTACCTTTTGCTTTGTTTGTTAGTTTGTCCAATTGCTTCATTCTTTCACCTCACTTAAAGATATTAATGATGCGAAAAAAATATTCCAAAATACTTAAAATTTTAGTATAATGTTAATTGAGGTGTTAACATGAGTAAGAAGAAAAAGAAAAAGAAAGAAATTAATTATCAAAGAATTGTTGCGATTTTTTTATTAATTATAATGGTACTTTCTTTTATCGCATCTCTCTTTGTTTATTTTTAAAAAATATCAATGACAACATTGATATTTTTTATATGATATGAAATTCAATTAATTTTTGATATATGATATCACTTGCTTCTTCAATAAATTGTTTAACTGTTGTAATATCAAATACATAGGATACATTTTGCGTAGAATTTTTAATGATAACTCCCATTTTATCTACTAATATTTGTAATTTATCAATTGGAATCTCTTCAATTTTTGTATCTGGATAAGATACTGGTAAGTAAAAAAGAGATAAATCTAATTGATATTCATCCAATAGTTGGACATTTAAGTTCGTGTAATCATTGTAAATAAGATAGTAAGCTTCTTCTTCACTCATTACGATTTTTGTCCCATCTAATAATCGAATACTATCTCCTAAAACATAACGATCAATAAATCCATCAAACCATAATTTATCTGTATATAAATGGATAAAATAGCCTAATTCAAAATCATGATTTAAGTCATCTTTATATTTTTTCATGAATTCTAGTATATTTGGAACATTCTGTTTCATTGTTGTTAAAAAATGAGATTTTTCTTTTGATTCTCCAATTAACTTACTAATATCTGGCGCAATAGAACCTAAGAAAAAAGCATGCTCATTTCGCTTTAATTTATCATTTAACTTTTTTGCTACACAAATATGAATAATTGCTGATGCCATAAATATTCTTCTCCTATCTATTAAATAGTATAACAAAAAAAGAGACAAGAGTCTCTAATTTTCTGCTTCTTCCAACATATTTGTAATAAAGATACCATATCCACGAGTAGGATCGTTTACAACGACATGTGTGACAGCTGCGACAATCTTATCATCTTGAATGATTGGACTTCCACTCATTCCTTGGACAATACCACCAGTTTGATTTAATAATTCTTGATCCGTAATTTTAAATACAATATTTTTTGTTTTCTGACTCATATTTGTATTAATTTTTGTTATTTCAATATCATATTCTTTTACGGTATCACCAGATAATACGGTAAGCAACTTGGCTTTTCCTTTTTTTATCTCTTCTGGTTTTGCTACTTTATATTGTTTTTTATTTGGTAATGTATCTTGATAGGTTCCAAAAATACCATGTACAGTATTTTCTTTGATGGTTCCAGTTACTTCTTCAGAGTAGAATTTTGCATTCTTTTCTCCAGGAACTCCGTTTTCACTTCTCTCAATTCCCGTTACATCAGAATGAAAGATTTTTCCATCTTTAATTTCCAATATTTTCCCAGTCGATTTTTCAATAATTTCATGTCCTAATGCTCCAAATTTTTTCGTATTTGGATCAATAAAGCTTAGTGTTCCGATTCCACTAATACTATCTTTAACATAAAGTCCTGTTTTACATACTCCATTACTATCTTTGGTCAAACTTAAATTTGTCTGCAATTTCTCATTATTTCTAATATATGTAATACTAGCACTTTCACAGTTGGAACCGAATGCTTTAATTAATTCATCAATTGTTGATACATTTTTCTGATTGACTGTCTCAATCACATCTCCTACTTTTAAATTCGCATCTTTCCCAGGATATTGATTGTTTACTTCATACAATCCTACAATCATAACATGTTTGCTATTTAACTCAATTCCAACGTTTTCACCACCTGGAATTAAATAAGAAGAATAAGCAAGAATTGATGTAGGCATAATAAATAATGAAAGAAGAATGACGATTGCTTGAGTTTTAAATTTTTTTAACATCAGAATCAATCTCCTTGTAGTAATATAGACTACATTATTATTATGGAAATGAGAAAAAAAACTATGTTTTAAAAAAAATGTCAAATTGACATTTTTAACTAATTTAATTTTCTGGTACTTCAAAATCTTCTAATTCGCCATTTTCAGCAACAATTTTATTAACTGTTTCTTCAATATTTTTTAACTTTGAATCACATTCTTTTACTAATTGCATCGCTTTCGTATATTTTTCAATTGATTCTTCAAGATCAATATTTCCATTTTCTAATTCATTAATAATAGTTTCTAATTCTTTCACTTGTTCTTCAAATTTCACTTTTTTCTCCATCTTTCTTCACCTCTATACTTATAATATTTGCCGACACGGTTCCATCATGAAATACTGTTTTTATAACATCTTTTTCTTTTAAATCATGAACGCTTGTAATTAAAGAATCTTCTTTATAATTTACAGTATATCCACGTTTTAAAATTCCAAGTGGATTCAACACTTCTAATTTATCAATCATACTAGTTAATTTTAATTTTGAAAGTTTTGTTAATTCTTCTGGATTTTTTAAAATATAATGTTCTTTTAAATGATCTAAATGTGTTCTTTCCATTTCTACTTTTTTGGTAATAAGATTTACTATCTTTTCATACATCGTATCAACCATTTGTTTTTTATTTTCATACATTATAATTGGATTTTTTATAACGAATGAACTTTTCATGCTTTCCAAGTATAATTTATTATAGTTAATTTTTTGATTCATATTTTCATTGAGTCTTATTTGTAACTGATTGATATGTTTTTGTAAATCAATTAGATTTGGTACTGCAAGTTCAGCAGCACCCGTTGGAGTTGGTGCACGTAAATCGGAAACAAAATCACTAATTGTAAAATCAATTTCATGTCCAACTGCACTAATTGTAGGAATTGGACAGTCATAAATAGCTCGTGCAACAATTTCTTCATTGAATGGCCACATATCTTCAATTGATCCTCCACCACGACCAATAATTAAGACATCTAAATCATACTGACTGGCTAACTTGATATTTTTTACAATATCGCTTGCAGCAGCATCTCCTTGTACTAAACTTGGAAATAAAATCGTCTCACAGATTGGAAATCTTCTTTTAATCGTTGATAAAATATCACGAATTGCTGCTCCTGTTGGTGCGGTAATAATTCCAATTCTACTAGGAATTTCCGGGATTTTCTTTTTATGTGCTGGATCAAATAATCCTTCTTTTTCTAATTCTTTTTTTAATTTTTCAAAAGCAACATAGAGATTTCCAACACCATCTTCCATCATATCATTCACATATACTTGATATCCACCAGTTGCTTCGTATACCGTTATTCTTCCCGTAATTAATACTTTCATTCCATCTTGAGGAACAAAATTAATTTTACTAGCATTACTACTAAACATAATCGCATTAATTTTACTTGTTTCATCTTTAATCGAAAAATAAAAATGCCCACTTGTATGTGCTTTAAAATTACTAATCTCACCTTTTAAAAATACTTGTTTTAAATTATTATCGGTATCAAATTTATATTTTAAATATTTTGTAAGTGCTCCGACTGTTAGATATTTATCCTGTTCCATGTTGCCACATCCTATCTGATATCCATCATATCACAAACAAATGTATGTGTAAATACTTTTTAAAAAAATTTAAAAAAAAGAAACATGATTTGTTTCTTATTTTGTTTTTTGTTTTACTTTTTGTGCAATATCAAAATCATCATCTATTACTTGTTCTCTTTCGTTTTGTAATACTTTTTTCTGTGCCATTTGTTGAATCATTTTAAGCTCTGCTTGAATTTCTAAATATTGTTGTTTTAATTGTTTGTTATATTTGTCTTCAATTCGTTCATCTAGAATTGATTTTTCTTCTTTGGCTACATCATGATAAAAATTTGCCATATTTAAAAAGTCATGACGATGTTTTTCTTCTGTTATTTTTTGTTGAATCATTTCAATTAATTTATCTGATTCTAACATTTTATTATAATAATGTTGTTCATTAGAATAAGCTTTGTTACTAATGAATGCGCCAAGAACGAAACTTGTAACCCAAGTAAGTAATCCAACATTTGTTACAAGTGGTGTAAGTGGCATAAAGTAAATTGCTAACACCATCATAACAATAGTAATCACTGCTGTAGCACAATTAGAAATAAAAGCAAGTTTATGGTTTTGGTTTGCCTTATGAAAAAAGTTCTTTTTTTCTTCTTCTTTTGTTTGAGCTGCTTTCTCATATGCTTCAATCTTATTTTCAATTAAGATTTTCTCTTTTGATTCTTCTGTAATAGGCATAACACGCACATATTTATTTTTATCTGATATTGCTAATAATTTATCATCTTCTACTTGAAATGTATGATACATAATCTTCTCCCCCTTAAAACAAGTACGCCTATACTATCACAAAAAAAGATAAAATGCAAATTTTATAAGGCAATCGCTTAAAAAATAATAAAATTAACTGATACTTGGAATTACTTCAAATATCAGTTTTTCTATATGACTGAAATCTAACATGTACCTAGTTAATTTACGCTGTAATGGGACCTTGCCAAA
>CALVRW010000025.1 GCA_944358795.1 uncultured Bacilli bacterium
TAAAAATAAAAAGTCTTTAAACTCTTCCTTAAAAGAGATTTTTAGTAATAAAACAGTTTTGGCATAAAAATAGATAGAACTTGATAGTCCTACCTAATTTTTGTCATGTTCTATCTGAACTGTAACCAAAAAATGCAGTTCTTTTATAAAAATACTAGAAATTAAAAAAATATATGATATAATCTATTATGTAATGCCTGCGTGGCGGAATTGGTAGACGCGCTGGACTCAAAATCCAGTGTTAGCAATAACGTGTCGATTCGAGTCCAACCGCAGGCACCAAATTGTAGTCGATGCAACTTGCTAAAATACTAATTTTATGGTATTATGTATTTAGTAAGAGAAGTTGCATAAAATAAAAAAGGGAACATTCAGTTTTTCCGAGTTGAATGTCTACCCATTAATGTGCAGACATTTAATTCATTGCTGATGAATTAAGTGTCATTTTTTTATTACCACTATCATAATGATAAGGAGAAATAAAATGATAGCAATGAGCTTAAGAACTTTTATAATAAAAGTCTTAGTTTTCATCTTTATCAAACCTCCTCTCTGTGAAGATTAGAGGTAGACACTCAACAACTGATATTCCCTATAAAAAGTATACTATTGAATGAATTAAAAAACAAGCAAGCAGCTATATATTTAATAAAAAATATTTTATAGCAAAATCTGTTATATTAATGTTAGAATATTGTTAAAAAATTGTTCACTATTGCAAAAACATATGATATATTGTTACTGTACTGAGATGATGATACGGACTTAATCTTGGGTTCAGTATCTAACCCCTCAGGGCACCATTTAGAAGTAGAGAACTAAAAAAAGTTCTTTTTTTATTATAACAATATGATTGAATAATATATCTTTTTAACATAACGTCAAACAAATACGATCAATTTACATCTTAAATATTGTCTGTTATTCTATCATACATTTTCAATTAACATGTATTTAAAAACGAGCTCTTTGGCTCGCTTTTTTATTTTATTTCTTTTACTTTTTGCTTAGCAATCATTCTACTTTCTTTTTCTATTTCTAATCTTGCATTATACAAAAATAAATAATATTGCATCTCAATCGAAATCTCATCAAAGTCTAATAATTGTTGTATCCAAATACTGATAAGATATCTTGCAACTTCATCTAAATCAGGATTTTGAAAAATATAAGTAACTAATCCTACATTTTTATAGTCATCATTTAAATCCATATCGATAAAAGTATTATAGCCATGTTCCATTAATAAACTTGCAATTTCTTCAGTTGAAAAATTTAATTGTGGATGTCCCATAAGATCTGTTATTTCTAAAATTTTATTAAAAACAACTGACGTATCTGTAAAATCAATATTTGAAAATTCATCCATTTTTTTCTTCACAAAATAATTATTTAATTCTTCATTTTCCATATTTTCCATAGTATTTCCCCCTAACAATTATAATATCATACTACAAAAATTAGTTTTTGTCCAACTGAAAAATAAATAAGAACCGGTCTCTTCCTTGCATATCCTTCTCCAACGAGATGTTGCAACCTGCAAAAAATTGATTTGCTAATCCTACTACTTGTTCTCCTTGTGCCTCTCCTATTTCAAAAGCAATAATAAATTGTTCCTTCAAAAACTTATGTGCTTCTTTTAATATTGATTGGTAGAAGTATAATCCATCGTTTGGAGCAAATAATGCCATATGTGGTTCATATTTTATCACTTTTTCATCCACTTCATCTGTTTTCGCAATATAAGGTGGATTCGATATGATTACGTCAAAAGTTCCCGTTACATGTTCTAACATATCACTATGAAGGAAGGTAATTTCTGCATCATTTTGTTTCGCATTTTCCCTAGCTACAAGTAACGCATCATCTGATAAATCTACCGCTATTACTTGAGTATTTGGAAGTTCTTTCTTTAACGTAATTGCAATACAACCACTACCCGTTCCTAAATCTAAAATTGAAAGTTTTTGCTGTGATAATTTTTTTATATATTGAAGTGTTTTATATATCAATTCTTCTGTTTCAAATCTTGGAATTAAAACGTTTTTATTTACTTTAAAAATTCTTCCATAAAAATCGACATTTCCAACAATATACTGAACAGGCAACCCTTCTTCTAATTTTTTTAAATTAGACTTTAAGTCTTCTTTTTTAGAATAGCGTTTTACATATTCTATTTCTTTTTCATTCATCCTATTCACCACGTAATTTTTGTTGTTGATCTTCTGTAATAAGAGCTTCTACAATCGCTTCCATATCTCCTTCCATCACACGATCTAATTGTTTTAAAGTAAATCCAATGCGATGATCGGTAACACGATTTTGTGGATAATTATAAGTTCTAATTTTTTCAGAACGATCTCCTGTTCCAATTTTACTTTTACGAATATTTCCTTCTTCTTCTTCACGTTTACGTAATTCTTCTTCGTATACTTTAGCACGTAACATTTGTAGAGCACGTTCTCTATTTTTTATTTGACTACGTTCATTTTGACATGTTACTACAATTCCAGTTGGAATATGAGTCATACGAACAGCACTATCTGTTGTATTAACGTGTTGTCCCCCTGCTCCACTTGATCGATACACATCTACTTTTAAATCACTTTCCTTAATTTCAATATCTACATCATCTGCTTCTGGCATGATTAATACTGTTGCTGTAGATGTATGTACTCTTCCTTGTGTTTCTGTTTCTGGAACTCTTTGTACACGATGTGCTCCGCTTTCATATTTTAATTTAGAATAAACGTTATCTCCTTTTACCATAAATTGAATTAAGGAAAATCCACCTGCTTCACTTGGATACTCTTCTAGCACTTCTGTCTTCCATCCTTGTTTTTCAGCATATCTTGTATACATACGATATAAATCTCCCGCAAAAATATTTGCTTCGTCTCCTCCTGCTGCACCACGAATTTCTACAATAACATTTTTTCCATCATTTGGATCTTTTGGTAATAATAAAATTTCTAATTCACTATCCATTTTCTTTTTTCTATCTTCTAATTGTTCTAATTCTTCATGGGCATATTCAGCAAGTTCTGGATCTTTTGTCATTTCTTTTGCTTCTTTAATATCTTCATTGATTTTTTTATACTCTTGATATACTTCATATGCTTCCTTCAAACTAGCTTGTTCTTTCGTAAGCTCTAACATTTTTTTCACGTTTGAAATATTTTCCGGTTTCATAATTTCATCATTTAATTCTAAATAACGTTCTTCTATTGCATTTAATCTTTCAATCATGCAAATCATCCTTTCATTTATACATATTTAAATACTGTTAAATTATACTATAAATCTTTTCATTTCGCAATGTTATTTGTATTTTCTTTTACTTTACATATTCCTTTTGTTTCTTTATCATTTCACTTTTAAAATTTACAATATTCCTGTATAATAATGTTAAGGTGATACTATGAAGAATGATAGAAAAAGGGAAATCATAGACTCATTAAAAGAAGAAATGGAACAAGACCAATTTTCTTTTGATGATTTAATGAGTAAAAGAGAAAAAAGAAAAAGAAAACAAGAAAAAAAGTTTGAAGAAAAAATTATAAAAGAGTTAGAAGTAAAAAAAGAAAAAAGAAGGCAAAAAGAATTAGAAGAAACACAAAAACTAGAAAAAGGAAAAATAAAGGAAGCATTAAAAAAGATAGAAACAGAGCCTTCTCATAACAGTCACGGTGAAAATGCCCCTAAAGTTACTACGATAGAATCATCTTACGTTAGTAGAAGTAATAATAAGAATACAAAACAAAAGAAAGAAGTAAATACCTTTACTAAAATATTATTAGGTTTAACAGCAATCGGTATTTTAGTTTTTTGGGGATTTAACATTGTTACTTCTTTTGATCGAGTAAATCATATTTATACGATTGTATGTAGTTCATTAATTAGTTTTGGATGTTTTGCTCTTGTAATTTCCGGTCTCATGAGCAAGCGCAAACCTCGTAGTATTTTCAGTGTATTAGGTGCATCATCGTTACTTAGCTTTGCAATTATTAATACACTAGTATTAACGAATGTTCTAAGTTTTCCTACCCAAGCAGTACTAGAAGATTTTTCTAATCGTAATGTTAATGAAGCAATGAAATGGGCTAGCGAAAATAATGTTACTTTAACACCAAAGTATGAATACAGTGATTCTATTAGAAAGAATTACGTAATCTCTCAAAGTGAAAAAGGTGATATTTTAGCGAAAAACATTAAAAATTTGGAAGTAATTGTTTCTGATGGTCCTAATTATGAATTAGAAGCAAATCTACCAGACATGGTTGGATGGGATGTTGACCGCGTAATCAAAAAACTAAAAGAATTAAATTTTGATTTGGAAACGTTAAATATTGAATTTAATTTTCATGATGAAAAACGAGATGTATTATACGAACAAAGTAAAGTTGGAAAAATGAAACGTAACGAAGAATTAACTTTAAAATTTTCACTAGGAAAAGAGGAAGATTTAAAACCTGTTGAGTTAATTGATTTAAAAAATAAAACTAAATTTGATGCGACATTATGGTTAAAAAGAAATGGTATCAAATATAAAATTGAATATAAATTTGATGACAACATCGAAAAAGGAAAAGTAATTTCAACAGATCCTGACAAAGGAACAAAAATTGAACAAGATAAAACGACAGTAATTGTATATATTTCTAAGGGTGCGAAAATTGTCGCTCCAGATTTTGAAAAAATGAGTCTTGACGAAATCATTGATTGGGCAACAAAAAATAATGTTAACTTAAATTACGAAAGTGAATATAATGTCGATGTTAAAGCTGGCGATATTATTCGTGTCAGTGTAAAAAAAGGAACAGTAATCGAAGAAGATACAACAATTACCGTTGTAACTTCTAAAGGACCTTTAAAAATGATTGATTTTAAAGATGATTTAAATAAACTTCGTAGTTTTGCAGAACAACATAATATTAAATTAGTAGAAACACAAGAATTTAATAACGATATTGAACAAGGAAAAATTATTCGAGTTTCACATAAACCAGGACAAATTATTCATACTGGTGAAAGTATTGAAATCGTTATTTCCAAAGGAAATGCAGTAAAAATTCCAAACTTTATAGGAATGACAGAAAGTGAAGCTAGAAATGCATGTAGTAATGCAGGACTTGATTGTACCTTCTCTTATGTATATTCTAGTAGAACAAAAGGAACAATCATTGATCAAAATAAATCAGTTGGTGCTGAAGTAACAAAAGGTTCTAATATTGTATTATCAGTAAGTGCTGGAAAGGCCCCAAGTTATGGTGGTGGTTCATCTGGTGGAAGCGGTTCTAATAGCGGAGGATCATCTGGCGGAGGTAATAATGGTGGATCTAGTACAAAACCGAAACCACCTGTTTGTCAAAATACAACTTTATATATCTATCCACATTTTATTGTAATTGATAATCCTACTGATACTTGTAACAATGTCAAAAATGCTTATCAAGGATTTAAGTTCTATTGTAATTACGTTAATAGCGATAGTGGAAAAAAAGGTCAAATATTAAATAGTAGCGAGTTACATAAAACCACAATTAATTCATGCAATACTGTCACTATAAATATTAAAAATAATTAATGAAAGAAGATATTGAATGAAACATCAATATCTTTTTTTGTTATCCTTGAGAAATAACTGTTACTTCATTTTCTTCTTGATATCTGCCACCAATCGAATTTTCGCTTGTTACAACTTCTTTTCCTGTTTCTTTTTCATAATACTCTCTTGCTATTTTCGAAGCTTTCCCACCACGTTTAGCAATACTCAAATTTTCTTTTAATCCACGTGGATTCTCCATTTTCACAATATCTCTAGTCGTTAATTCCCCTAAATCCGTTAAAATAATTTCAATATCAGTCATATTATCTCGTAAAGACTCTTTTCTGATCCCTTTTAATCTCTTATATTCACTCGCCTTCAATCCCGACCAAGAACGATAGATTTCGTTTGTTAATATTGCATATTCATAATCTTTTGTAATTCCATGTTCTTTCCATACATCCGTTAATTTTTTTCGATTTAAAATTCCTATTAATCTAGATTTAATCCATTCGTCTGAATAACCTTTCCCACGATAATAGGAAATTGCTCGATTTACTGCAATTTCCGGATCAAATACTTCATCTACCCTCTCTTTTCCTAAGGTTGCCAACCATAATTTAAACGGTTCTGCATTAGGCGATGGTATAGATTGAATTAGTCTCCAAATATCTTTCATATCTAAAGTATCAGTCATTCTCATTTTCCCATCTTTAGATTTCATTTTGAAACTGTGACAATTTGTCACGGTTTGATTTCCCTCTACTTTTAATCTTTGTTTTAGCTTTCTCCAATACGCATTAGGATCTTTACTGTCAGTCAAAACGCTTATTACGTCTAAAACAGATAAATAATATGTTTCATTTTGACTATCCCAAATACTCCTAATCTCTTCTCCTCGAAATAAATTGATAATCGTTGTCAAAGGATTTTCTTCCATAAAATCACTCCCCTATTATTTAATTTACAACAAACAATTATTAATTCCTGTAAAAAAAAGATATTATCAAATGAATGACAATATCTTTATCTTAAATTGTAAATTATTTTACAACTAATTCAATTCTATTTCTTTTTGATTCGTTTAACTGGAATATAAATTGTTTTCCATTAATTGTTGCTTTTGCATTACTTAAATCAGTAAATAACACATCATATAATTCACCATAATCAGAAATATTAGACTGATTTGTAACATAGATAGCATAAGTACCTTTATCTAAATCAGATATATCAATTGTTTTATCAAACCATGCACGATCTTTGGCTTTTCCAAACTTATCTGCATTAATTAGATTAATTGGATATACTGGAGTTACTAAACTTCCAACATTGTATGTTTTACGTTCGAATGTATCAACATTTTCAAATACTAAATTTCTATTTAATGTTGTCTGTTTTCTCATGTCTACTCCAACAGAATATGTTGCAGAAACAATATGTAATTTATTATTTACAAACTCTAATTCATCTACAATACTGTATTGATTTACATCATATGCTGTTTCTTTTTTACCAATTGCCTTATCTCGAACGATAAATTCAATTGGAATATTTTTATCCATATAATTATTCATAATTGTTACCGATGTAGATTTATCTTGAAATTCTGTATCTTGTTCATTTAATAACATATTTTGAACATAAGATTTAGAATAGTATTGATTTGTACTCGTTCTTAAATACAAAGTGTAATCTCCTTGTGGCAATTGATCAAATGATATCGTTGATTTAAACCATGCGTATTTGTAATTTTTACCATCACCTGAATAGATTGGGAACGTCATCTCTTTTTCATCTGTTAATCGTTCTAGTTCTTGACTATATTCTTTTCCGGTAGTTTGATTTTTTAATACTAATTCATAAGTAAATTTTGTTTTTAAATCATTATCGATACCTTTAATTGTATGATATCCTTTGATTTCTAGTTTTCCATTTACTTCTTTTAAATAATCAAGATAAAATTCTCCATCCTTTTTAGTTAAGATATCTTCGATTGTTCCTTCTTTCCAAGTTGCTTTATAAGTTGTATTTTCTGTTGCTTCTTTAATAGTAGGTTCCCATCCTTGGAATAAGTATCCATCTTTGGTTGGTTCTGTAATGGAAGGTTTCGTATTTTCTTCCACATTGATGACTACTTTTTCTTCGTTATTAGCAAACTTACCACCATCAGCATCAAAGGTAATTTCATACGTTTTTACTTTCTCCCAAGTTGCTGTATAGGTTGTATTTTTCGTTGCTTTTTCTAAACTAGGTTGCCAACCAGTAAATTTATAACCTTTTCTTGTTGGTGCTTTTGGAGCTTCTGGAAGTTCTCCTTCAATCGTTTTTACAACTTGTGTCGTCTTTCCGTCTTCGAAAGTTCCTTCATTGGCATCAAAAGTAATGTTATATACTTCTTTTTCTTTTTCCCAGATTGCTAAATAATTTGTATTCTTTTCTATTTCTGTTACTGCTGGATTCCATCCTTTAAAAATGTATCCATCTCTTGTTGGTTCTTCAGGTAACGTTGGTTTTGTTCCCTCTTCTACTTTCGATGTAATAATGGTTTTTCCATCACTAAATTGTCCTCCGTTGGCATCAAAAGCTACATCATAATAAACTTTGTTCTTTTCCCATACAGCAGTATAAGTTGTATTTTTTGTTGCCGCTGTAATTTCTGGTGTCCATCCTTTAAATGTATATCCATCTTTCGTTGGAGCACTCATACTTGGGATTTCTCCAGCTTTCACTGTCACTACTTTGTTATTTGTAGAACCATCAGTGAATTTTCCTCCATTTGGATTAAATGTTATATCATATTTTACAACACTATTTTTCCATTGTGCTACATAAGTTACATTACCACTTGCTCCCATAATCGTTGGTGTCCATCCTAAGAATGTATCACCTTTTTTCGTTGGAGCATTTACTACAGGAATCACATTTTGTTCTACACTTAACACTTTCTTTTGTGTTGTTCCATCGCTAAACATTCCACCTGCTGGATCAAATGTAATTAAATGATTTTGTTTTACTGTTTTACCAGTATTTATTTTTCTAAAATTACTAGAGTGAACATAAGCATAATTATTACTAAATTGATAATATCCACTATCTTGAATAATTTTATTTCTTCCACTATCTAATACTGGATCGGTTTGAATTTTATACCATTTATTATTTCCATTAATAGATTGTCCCGTTACTTCAGCAAGTACTACTACTGGATAATCAGATACTAATCCAGTTTCATATAATTTTGTAGAAGTTGTAGTTGCTTCTTTATAAATTGGTACACTATTTCCATTTGTTTTAACAGCAATTGTGTATTTATTATAATCTTGCATACCAAGTGCCGAATCTAATAAATAATAGTATTGAGCAGCTTTATCTCCCCAATAAGGGTCTGATGCATATTTTACATTCATACCACTATTTTTATCTCCAACATGTCCTCCATAGTAACGTCCTCTATGACATTTACTATAGTTATAACTTCCACCATATAAATTGGTTTGATCACATGGATCTAAATATCCTTCTGATATATAGAATTTATCGTGTGCATAAATACTTTGCGCTACACTTAAGTAAGATGTGGCACTAGCACCTGGTGAAGAATCAAATGCAGAGTGACCAAATAAGTTTTTCGCATGAAAAGCAATATTACTTGTACCAGATGCACTTTCATTACGAGCAAGTCCTAAAACTAACCCTACATTTGCTCCAAACTCATTTTGATATTGAACAAATGAAGTTTGTTCTCCGTATAATAAAGATTGTCCTTTTCCTGCTGGATAAGATGTCATTGGTGCATTAATTCCAATTTGTTTTAAATAATTTGCAATATCAGTATTGGTATAATTACTTTGCGTACGATGTGTTAGATATTGATAATAATTATAATAAGGATTTCCATTATTAATAGCGTTAGATGTACGATTATTAACATAATCATCAATCATTTTTTTATAACCATCTTTTGTAGCTGGATAAAAGTAATGTCCATCATAACTCCAGTAAGAAGCTCCTTCTTTCATAAAAGATGGTTTTGGTCCTAAACTAACACTATCTCCATCTGTATAACGATAAATATCACTCATGACATTATGTTTTAGAACTCCATTTTTTACAGTATAATTTGAAGTATATAAAGTATCAAATTTTGCCATATAGTCAATTACTTGTACGTCACTCGCATTTACCCAACCAGTAACACCGGCTAATTTAAATTTTACTTTTGTTTTATTACTATTGTATCCTAAGAAGGCAGCATCTGCTCCATAGCAACCATTCGTATACCCAGAACGATTACTTCCCGCTACTGTATAATTGGTATTCGTGTTACATCCCTTAGTTCTAAAATATACAATTCCATAAATTCCATTTAAATTGCTATCCGCTGCATCTACATAAATATAAGGGATAAAACTTGTCGCAAGTATGAAAAAACACAATATTAAATTAAAACCTTTTTTCAACATTTTTTTTACTTGTTTCATTGCTCACCACCTTATCCTTCATTCTGTAATATTATATCAAAAAATTCGACATATGTCGAACTGATAAAAAAGTTTTCCACAGGAAAAAGATTAAATTGATAGATTGTTGACACATTTCTGTGGATTATTTGCTAAAACATACAAAAATTGGTACAATTTCAATATATTATAATAAAGGAGTGAGAATGTGTATTGTATATACTGTGGGCACAAATTAGAAGAAGGTCAACAAGTTTGTTTAAACTGTGGAAAAATATTAGTATCCAGTAATGAAAGACAAAATTCTAAAGAAACAACAAGAATCTATGTTGGTTTTTGGACTCGTTTTGCAGCTTATATCATTGATTCTATGGTACTTGGAATGATCGGATTTGGTGTTGGCTTAGTTCTAGGAATTGCTAGTGTCATTGGTTCTTTTGAAGTTACTAATATGCTTAGTACAATTCTTGGTGCTATCATAGGATGGCTATATTTTGCTGGATTAGAAAGTTCTACAAATCAAGCAACATTAGGAAAAATGGTATTAGGAATACAAGTAATCGATAAAGATGGAAATCGTCTTTCTTTTGCTAGAGCAACTGCTCGATACTTTGCCAAAATATTATCAGGTATTACGTTATGTATTGGTTATATCATGGCTGCTTTTACCAATCAAAAACAAGCGTTACATGATATAATTGCCGGAACTTATGTAATAAAAAAATAAAAGAGAAACCATAATCCTATGAGTTTCTCCATCAAGTATTACCTTGATACTATATCATATGTATGGAATAGGAAACTATTCCTTTTTTTGTGTCTTTATTATATAATAATAATTATGATTGTGAGGAATACTATGAAGAAAAAAATTGATTATTATTATATTTTATTAGGAGCAATTACCCTTGTATTAATTGGAATTATCATTGGTACTGATTTCTTATTTGGTTCTAAAACCGATTGGATTAATCAACATACTGTTTTTCCTGACTATTTTAGAACATTATTTTATCAAACAGGAGATTTGATTCCTAATTTTGCGCCACAAATCGGTGCTGGCCAAAATATTTTTAATTTTTCTTATTATGGATTATTAAATCCCCTTATATTATTCTCCTACTTTTTAACAATGATTTCTATGACAGATTATATTATTGCAATCAATATCATTTTAATTTTATCTACGGTCTTTTTACTCTATTATTTTTTAAAAAAACATATTCAAGATCGATTTTGTTGTTTTATTAGTGTACTTTTAGTTTTATTTTCTTCATCGTTCCTTTTTCAATTCCATCGCCATTTTATGTTTGTAAGCTATATGCCATTTTTAATACTAGGACTTATTGGAATTGATGCTTATTTTAAAAAAGGAACAAAATGGATTTATACAATTGCTACATTTCTTATGATTATGACAAGTTATTACTATAGTATTATCGGAATTTTTTTATTTGTTTTATATGGTATTTATCACTATTTAAAACAAACAAACAAACCTTCCATCCAATCTTTTTTCAAAGTTGGAATTCCATTTTTAATTCCTATCATAGTCGGTATTTTAATGGCTGGTGTATTATTACTACCAACTGCTTATGTTATTTTAACAAGTCGTGGTGGAGAACATCTAAGTGTATCTGTATTTGATTTACTATTACCAAAAGCAAATGTTGGTGCTCTCGTATATGATACTTATGCATTAGGACTTACTGCTATTTCTTTTATTGCTTGTATCTATTTACTTCAAAAAAAAGAAATGGAATCAAAGTTTCTTGTTATTTCCACTTTACTTGTTGTGATTTTCCCTATCTTTATCTATTTGTTGAATGGCACTCTTTATATTCGTAATAAAGTATTTATTCCATTTCTACCATTTTTTGCTTTCATTATTGCTACTTTCTTAGAAGATTTATTTCATAAAAAAATGAATGTTTTACCACTTATCTTTCTGATGTTAGGTATTGGAATTCTTTGTTTCATTACTGGTTATCATAATCTACTATTCTATTTAGATTTTATTGTCATGATTTTATTTATTTGTTTATACTACAAATGGAATCATAAATGGCTCCTTATTTTGCCACTATTCATTGTCGTTACAATTAATTTAGGATGTGCTGTATATCAAATGAATCTTGTTCCAAAAGAGTTTTATCATAAAGTATTTTCTAAAGAGAAAGATAAACTAATTAATCAAACATTAGATAATGAAGAACAAATAGTACGTTTTTCTAACTTAGATGATACCCTATATAATATCAACAAAATTTATCATCCTAATTATTATCAAACTTCATTATATGCATCTACTTATCATAATGGTTATGATGAATTCTTCAAACATACGATGAATAATGCACTTCCTTATCGAAACAAACTGATTTTAGCTCAAACTGATAATATTATGTTTCAAACATTGATGGGAGTAAAATATGTTATTTCTTCACATACACCAAGTATTGGATATAACGAAATAAAACAAAGTAAACAAGATGACACACTGAAAGTATACGAAAATAAAAACGTTTTACCATTAGGATATGCTAGTTCTAATTTATTAAATGAAACATACTTTAAAAAATTAAAATATCCAAATAGTAATGAAGCAATCCTTACAAATATTATCGTAAAAAATAAAGGTGAAAAAGAATATAAATCACAATTAAATAAATTTACAAAAAAAGCAAATATTCTAAAAGAAGATAATAATTTATCAATTAAAAAAACAGAAAAAGGATATGAAATTGATGCGAAAAAGAAAGCAACAATTACCATTACATTTGATCATATATTTGATGAAGAAATCTTATTTTTAAATTTTGATATGAATAATCAACATACTTGTAGTAAGGGTGATCAACAAATTACCATTAATCAAATAGCGAATAAACTAACTTGTAAAGAATGGCAATATCAAAATGATAATCATACTTTCCACTATGTATTATCACAAAATCAAAAATGGGAAGAACTTACGATTACATTTCAAAAAGGACACTATGAAATTGAAAACATTCAGATGTATACATTAGATTATCAAAACATCACTGATGCTGTTTCTAAAGTAGATCCATTTTTATTTGATAAAGGTAAAACAAAAGGTGATACTATCGTTGGAACCATTGATGTAACAAATGATGGTTATTTTGCTACAACAATTCCATATGATAAAGGCTTCCAAGTAAAAGTAGATGGAAAGGAAATAGAATATGAAAAAGTAAATACAACATTTTTAGGATTCCCTATTACAAAAGGAAAACATAAAATTGAAATTACTTACCATTCACCATTATTAAATATTGGATGTCTAATTTCATTCATTGGATTTATAGGATTTGGTATTTTATGCTATCAAGATTGGAAAAAATATAAAAATCAATAAAAAAAGGTTGCACTTCCTCTCTTTCTATGTTATGATATCAAAGAAAAAAAGGAAACCACCTTTTTTATTTGTCCTGTTAGCTCAGTAGGTAGAGCATTTGACTTTTAATCAAAGGGTCACAAGTTCGAATCTTGTACAGGACACCATATATGTATGTAAAGCCGTTTAGGCTTTTTTTATAACATAAATTCTTTTTCTAAAGCATCAATAGATAATGTTGGTGTTGGCATATTTTCCGGTAATTCACCACCAAGTTCAATCATTAATTCCCGAATTTTTTTCCCAACATAAAAATGTGTTTGACAAGCATAATTCCAATTAGATGGAATTTTTCTTTTTAAAATATTCGTTGTCTGTAAAATACGAAATAAATTAGCAATCAATTCCTCACTTTCCATATAATCTAAAACGTTATCTGAATAAGATATATTTTTCCTATGTTTTATTTGATTTACTGATTCTTGATATAATCCTTGATAACCATAATTATTAAATACAGTTAAATTACTAACACCATATTCTGTTGCTAAAGAAAATAAAATGTGATTTCTTCTTCTCACTTCTCTCCTACTAATTAATCGCAAAATAAGTTCATTATCTTTTTCTATTTCTAATTCTTCTAACATATTTTTCTCCTTCTATTTTTTTAAAACAACATATCCATTTTATAAAAATTAACGACAAAAATTGATAAATTTATCACAAACGCCATCTCCAAATGCATGAATTTTTTTCTTACTGTTTGAACGTCTCTTTTTTCCACATCAAAAAAGAGAATGAATCAATGTGCCTTCTCTTCTTCGAAAAACATATCTGAAATTAAATTAATTTTTTTATGATTATCAAATTCAATTTGTTTTTTGGTACTTTTCTTAATTCTATTCTTATTCACAATACAGGAACGATGAGAATATTTAAATTCATGATTTAATCTTTGATAACATGCTTTTAATGATAACGGTGCTTCATAAATATGATCATTTGTAACAATCATACTTTTTCGAATCTCTGAATCATAAGTAATATATAAAATTTCATCATAATGAATATGGTAAGTAGTTTCCTTCTCTTTAAAAATAAATTTATTTTTACTCTTCATCATCTCCTGAATTTTGTGTATCGCAAGTAACAATCTTCTTTCAAAGTCATCAAATTTTGGAATAAAAGTTAACACACTTAATAAATCCATAGAAATATTTCGAGCCATATCACTATGTGTTGATACAAAAATAATAATACTTTGATAGTCGAATTTTCTAATTTCTCTTGCGACATCTAATCCTGATTTTGTAGGAGTTTCAATATCTAAAATATAAACTTTTTGTGGTGATGAATCATACATTTTTTCATAAAATTCTTTCCCATAACTAGTAAAAGCATGTACATAAGCGTTGATATTATATTTAAAATTATAATCATCTATTAATTGTTTCATTTTATCTAAAAAAATACTATTATCATCACATAAAATATAATCTAATGTTCTCACACTATCTCCCCTTAGTATACATATTTTATTATAGTATACATCATAAAAACAAGCAAGCAATATAAACTACGATTCTTACAAAATGATTTTTTCGATAATTATGCTGTTATTTTTTTAATATAAAAGACACATATACTACCATGAGATATGTGTTTTACACTGACATAGATAATTGGTGTGTCTTATTTATTTTTATCAATTATTGAAATATATTACTAAATCTTGTCTTATATAATTTTGATGCATATCTTTTTTCATAAACACCAGGTTCTACTTCTTCTTGATATTCATATTTTACATAAATTGTAGCACATTGTAACCATGTTCCTGAAACAGTATAGCTTAATTTTGTCTCTTCAAAGTTAATCTTTTCACCATAATTTGGATTTTTCTCAAACTCATCAACTGTATCATAAGTATACTTCTTTGTATATCTCGCATCCACAATTTTAACATTATTTTTTGTTTCGATAGTTAATGTTCGAGTCCATTTACCCCAACTTTGTGTAAGTTCGCCAAAGCTACCATTTACATATCGGTCTTCAAAACTTCCTTCTAATACAACGATTCCTTCGACAATAAAAGATTTACTGATTGTATTTCCCTTTGTATCTTCTTCATAAATCGTATAATATCCATTTTCTGTAATATCATTCACTACATAATGATCTCCCTCAAGTGTCATTTCTTTTCCTTCTTTGGCAATAACACTTTCTGCAACCTGACCTTTCATATATTTCACTGTTTTAATTGGATTAATAGCTTTAATTTCAGCTTTAATACTAGCATATTGATCTTCATTATATAGTTCTACAGATGTTTGAACCTTAAGAGGATCTTCTATTCCTTCTTTTAATTTGCAAGTATTTTTACTATAATTTTGGACTGTAACTTCACTACGTTTCATTTCTTTTATTGCACAATACTTCTTATTGTACATTACCATAGCAATTTTACCTTCGCCTGATATCCAAATTGTTCCACCATCTGGTTCTGTTCCCTTATGATGAATTTTAGAATGATCCGGTAATTGAATCTTTTCCTCTAGTTTAACATCAAAATTTTTTGCTGTTTTAATTACAACATATTGATATGCAGATTCAATTATTCCATATGCACTATCCCGAAAAGAACTTTTTTTTAGCATCGTTAATAGTTGCCATTACAAGTGGAACTATAATTAGTGCAATGACTGCTAAAACGACGATTAATGCTAATAATTCAATTAATGTAAATCCATGATTCTTTTTTTCATCTTACTTCCCCTGACTTATTATACATAACATAACAAGTATACAATATGCTACTAAAATAGACAATGTTTTTTAGTAGTCATAGTGCAAAAAAAACAAATTATAGACATAATTCGTTTCTCATCTAATATAGATACTATTACCATAATCGTATCATTATACACTATTTATTATACTATTTATTTTGTTTTAAAAATTGTTAACATTTTTTTCTTTAATATATGTTTTTTTGGAATATCTATTTTTTTATTTTCCTTCATTTTTTGTATTTCTTTTAATTGTTCTTGTCTCATTTGATACAACTTATTTTGACACCATTTAGGACAATATTCGATTCTAACAAAAAGATGTTTAAATAACTCATCTTCATGATCTTTAAATATCTGGATCATTGTATTTGAATTACATTCATAACTATACTTTTTATAATTTATAAGCGCTGATAATCCAAACTGATTCAGTGATTCATTAGAAAAAGATTTTACAAATAAATTAATAGAATAAGCATTCATACTAGTTAAAAAAAAGGAATGAAAAATGTTTATAGCTTTTGTTCTTTGCATTTTAAAATCATAATATTCCATTAATTCATCGTACAAAGTAGAAAGTACATCTCCATATTTCAATAATATGTTACTATCAAATCCTGTTTCAGAGTCTTTTACATATAAATCTTGATTCTTTTTACTAAATATAATTTTAAAATAATGATTAAATCTATAATATAAACAAATTAATTCTTTTTGTTCAAAATCAAAATCATAAATAACAAAATTGTTTAAATTGGTCGAGCTAATTTTTCTTTTGTATTCTTCTTCTTTTTTTCTAAATAATGTCACAATATCAAATAATGAAATGCAATCAGGTTCTTGATTTTGATCAACATTTATAATTCTTTTTACTTCCTCTAATATTTGAGAAGTAGAATAAAGTGGGATATTCTTTACAAAATTTCTTTCTTCCCAACTATCCGTTACGATTTTTTTATTGTCATATGTATAGAAATAAACAGTTTCTTGCTCTTTAGAATATTGTACTCTATCAAAAAACACATTAGGATTAGACTCAAAAATCATATTTAAACATACTTCTAAAGAAAATGGACTTACATTTGTAAGCTTTGTCACTACAATACCATCTTTTAGTTCTTCTTCAGGTAAAATAGTATCACTATATAGAATCTCTTGGTTCTTTATTGCAATGTTTGATGGAATGAGATTCATAATATTCCTCCTATTTATTATATGATACTCTGATTTTATTTTTCTCCATAATAATTCTTTAAGAATACTTCTTTATATTCTTCAAAATTATCTTTCATAATTGCTTCTCTTGCCTCTTCTGTTAAACGAAGAATAAAACGTAAGTTATGAATTGATGATAAATTGAAATACTTTGCTTTATCATCTCTATTTGGTGATTTCATAAGATCACGAAGTTGACCTCTTGTCCATCCTGCTTTACAAGTAGGACAATCACAATTTTCATCTAAAGGTTCAGTACTACCAGCAAATTTTGAAATTTTAATATTTCCATATTTTGTATAAATTCGACCATGTCGTGCTTCTCTTGTTGGAGCAACACAATCAAACGTATCAGCTCCCATTTCAACACCAATTAAAATATCATCAGGTCTGGAAAGGCCTAATAAATGACGCGGTTTATCTTCTGGAAGTTCTTCGCAACACCATTTTAAGATTTCTCCAAGATCTTCCTTTAAAAATGCTCCACCTAAGCCATATCCATCAAAGTCCATTTGTGCTAACTTTTTGGCAGTAGAACGACGTAAGTCTTCCCAACGTCCCCCTTGTAGAACCCCGTATAATGCTTGATAATATCCAAGATCATAACAATGTTTTTTATGTTCTTCTAAACTACGTACTGCCCAGCGTTCTGTACGCGCTAATGCTTCTACATTGTACTCATAACTATCAGCAAGAGAAGTTAATTCATCAAATGCCATATGAACATCAGCACCAATACGACATTGAATCTGCATTGATTCTTCTGGACCAATAAAATCTTCTCTTTGAAGAAATGGATCATAAAATCGAACACCATCTTCAGTTACGTGTGCTAAACGATCTTTAGAATCTGTATTGATGACTTCTTTTTCACGTTCCATACTTACTACTTTTCCAAGACCAGAACCAAGTGACATTACTTGAAATCCTCCTGAATCTGTTAAGGTAGGTCCATCCCAACCTGACCATTTTGCTAACCCACCTTTAGAAGCAATCTCAAATGATTGGTTTCTTAAATGATACCCATTACTTAACATTGCCTGTGCTTGAACTGATTTTAAGTCATCCATCGATAAAAATCGAACTTCTCCTTTCGTTCCCACACACATAAAAGCCGGTGTTTTTATATCTCCGTGTGGAGTATGAATGATTCCAGCACGTCCTAATTTCCCAGGAATTCTTTTCGTAATTTCAAAATAAAATTTATTATCATTTTTCATATCTTTTGACTCCTCGATTCTTTTTTATCAATTGTATTAACATATCAGTCCTTATTTTACCATAAATTTATAGATTTCACTATGATTTTCCTTACCTTTAAAAAAATAATGATATTTTAGTAAAATCTATTAAGAATTCTTTTATTTTTTGCTAAAATATAAATATCAAATCATTTTAGATAAAATAGGAGTAAGTTGTATGAAAGAAAAATATAAACAATATTTAAATCAAGACTGTACATTTGATAAGAGTACAATGATAGGAATCTTCTGCCTCATTATCGTATTTGCAGGAATGTTTGGTTTTTTATATGAAGTAATTTTTTACTATTTTAATAGTGGAATGAAAGAAGTATTTTGGCGTGGTGGAAACTTCTTACCTTGGATTAATATCTACGCAATTGGAGCAATTATGATTTATTTTCTAACTTATAAAAAGAGAAAGAATCCATTATTTGTCTTTTTTGTCAGTGCCATTTCTTGTGGAATTCTTGAATATATTGCTGGTTGGGGAATGGAACACATTGGAAACATTAAATGTTGGGACTATAATTCTGAAATATGGAGCTGGGGAAGTTTAAATGGTTATGTTTGTCTAAGAAGTGTTTTCATTTTTGGATTATCTAGTTTATTACTGATTTACCTCGTTGTTCCCCTTTGTTTTTCTATTGCGAAAAAAATGGATAAAAAGAAATTTTTAATCATGAGTTATAGTATATGTGCGATTTTCTTATTTGATGAACTATATAACTTAGTGTTTGCTAGAATACTAGATTTACCTAGAGCATCAGATATTTATAAAGAACTGGGATTTCATTATCAGTATTTTAAATAAAGATTATTCTATTATAAAAGCTAATCACTTTGATTAGCTTTTTTTATATATTAAAATCCAATATATTTCATTATCCAATCTCTATAAATGTTCTTTAATTTCTGGAAACAAATCATAAACATTAAAACCTAATTTATCATCCATATATTTTTTTAGTTTGTAAGTTTCTTGTACATGGTATTGTGTATTAGAATATGCTCCTCTTCGAATCACAATATCAATTAATCTCTTATCTACTGTCATGACTACGGAAGTACACATTAAATCACATAAATTAATTATTTTTTCATAGATTGTATATTCATGATTTTTGATAAACTCTGTTCTAAAAGGAATATCTCTAGGAATTCCACCTGCTGTACACATAACATCATTATTTAAATACGAATGAACTAAACAAATATTGGCGTATTCCTCATCATAACCTAATTCTAAGAGATATTGGTACCCATTCATAACATGGTCTTTAAATTCACCAATTCCTTTTCCAATATCATGAATGTATCCTAGTGTTTTTGCTTTTTCAGCATCTAAACCAAGAGCACTTGCTATTTTAGCTGCCGTATTTCCAACACAAATAGAATGATTAATCCACCCTGTATCTTCCATTTTACTTCTAAAAGTTTCTAACATTTCTAATGCTTTTTCACTTGTTAATTTCATAATATCGTTCTCCTATTTTTTTATATCTGATCTATCAATCTAAACTATCATAATTAATATGATGTCAGCTTCATCATTTATTCTACTTACTTATTCATTATACTATATTTTTAGTCCCTTTTCTATAAGCAAGTTTTAGATAGAATGGAGTAGAAAATAACTATGAACTTTCATAAAATTAATCAATTATTTAATATAGAAGAAAATGTATTATAATTATTACCATGTCAGGGGGAATAAACTATGGCGAAGTTAGAAATTGGATATTTATTTAAAAAAAGGTACATAACTTATCAGGATACGAATTATGAAGTCTATAAATTTATCGATTATGTAGCTGGAATAACATTTCATAACAATTATAAACGAATGTGTAATGTAATAACTGGTGAAAAAGCATATGTTTTAACAAAGAAAAAATAGAAAACGATTAAAAATTAATATTTCAATCGTTTTTTCTTTTTTATTATTATAAAGTATATTCCTAATTTCCCCCTAAGTATGAGATAGTTTTATTTTTTATTTAAAGATAATACTTTATGTAATTCATCTATATCTTCTGACATTACATTAAAGTACAAAAACAAATAGACGTATGATAAAATATTCATAGAAAGGTAGGAAATAACTTATGAAAAAAAAGAAATGCACTGAAACTTGTAAAGGCATAATTAAAGACATAAAACTTCGTGGAGCAAATTGTTCAAGGGTTTTATTAATACAATATAAAGTAAATAACATTCAATATGAAATAAAAGAAAATGAAGTTATGAAACCATATGAAAAAATCAAATTAGGATTTATTCCTATAGGATATAAATCAAAAAGTTTAATTGAAATAAAAACTGGTATACAGACAATTGTTGGTAATGAAGTGACCGTTAAATATAATCCAGAAAATCCAAAAGAAGCGTATTTGCCAGACAATGATTCAAAAATAACATGGAATTAAAAAATAATAAAAGGTTTATTAAAAACAAGCATTGAAAATATGCTTGTTCTTTTAGCATTTATCACAATTATACAATAATTTTTATAACTTATTTATTGTTTTTAAAAAATCATTTAAACGATGATACCAATTAAACATACCTAATTTTTTATTGGCGTATTTTTGATAAATTTCTTCGGTATAATTTTTATTGACACTTTTCCATCTATTTAAAACTCTTTCATAACAGGTTTCTATACTTGTTCTCATAACTATAATTTGTCCTTTTAATATAGAACAACTTTTTATATTTCTATATTGTGCTGAATCAATTACAATTGTTTTATCACTATTTTTAAAATAGTCTAAAACTTTTAAATAAAACTCATCAAAATTGGTGAATAAATAATCTTTCGGTTTATCATTAAAGATATTTCTTAATTCAACACTTTCCTTATTATCTGATGGCTTATCACTAAATACAATATCAGTATCAATGACAATGTAATTATCATCTTTTATATATTTATCACTAAAATAAGACTTACTACTACCAGATTCACCAGTAATATTTATAACTTTATCATTTGTTAAATTTTGAATGTATGGACCTTTATCTATAAATCTACTTATCAATAAATCAGATTTTATTTCACATAA
Organism: uncultured Bacilli bacterium; assembly: GCA_944358795.1. Taxonomy (GTDB): domain Bacteria; phylum Bacillota_I; class Bacilli_A; order RF39; family UBA660; genus MGBC107952. The sequence continues at coordinate 21,689 of CALVRW010000025.1, forward strand.
ATAGTTTTCAATTTCTTTAACAAGACCGTTAATATCTTTTCTATCACCTTTATTACCGTGAGAAATAAAATCGTTCCATTCTTCTAAAACTAAATCAATATTTTCTTTATTAACCTTATCTTTTAAAATTTGATATGCTGTCTTTTTATAATTCATAATACTAACAACACCTAGGGCTTTATAATAAGATATTTCTGGTATCTTAGAAATTTTATAAAAATGAAGTGCTAATTCGTCATCTACTTTTCTTGGATTGTTGATGATGATTTTGTTAGATCTATATATTGTTGTTGCCCCATCTAATTTAACAATTTCCGCATCTTCAGGAACTTCGACATCATAAATGGTATCTCCACGATGCAACCATCTTAATATACAATCTTCTGTTGTGTAGTTAAAACCTCCAAAATCTCTACCCTTTTCAGCAGTTGGATTCCAATTATTACTTACATTAACTTCATTAATTTTATATTCAAAATCACTTTTTGCACCAGAAATAGTGCCAAACATTACCTTTACATACTTACACATTAACTATCACCCTAATCAAATTTATAACTATAAAAAACTACTCCCACATCGTGTAATCACTCTTTCAAGCATATAAAAAAGGCTAACTGAAATTAGCCTTTCATTTATTCAAAGTCGATTCATTCGACTAATTTCCCTATGGTGCCATTGCCGTAGTTATCTACAACTTTTTGCATAAAGACGATTGATTTGAATCAATCACTATTTATAAATAAACATAATTTTTATCGTATATACTATTGTAAATATACTTAATCATGAAAATTAAGCA